>NZ_QOAY01000095.1:0-2188 GCF_003314775.1 Microbacterium sp. H6
CGCCCGTGCCGCGGGCATCGACCTGGTCGTGGTCTCGACCGACGATGACGAGATCGCCGCGCTGGCGACTGCCGCGGGTGCCAGAGCGGTCCGCCGCCCCGCGGAGCTCGCGGGAGACACCGCGACCTCGGAGAGCGCGATTCTGCATGCCCTCGACGCGCTCGAAGCGAGCGGCGACAGCGTCGATGTCGTGGCGTTCCTGCAGGCGACGTCGCCGTTCATCCCCAGTGATGCGCTCGCCGCCGCCGTGGAGGAGGTTCGCGCCGACCGTGCCGACAGTGTCTTCGCGGCGCATGAGACGTACGGGTTCCTGTGGCGGGAGGACGAACACGGTGAGGCTGCGGCGATCAACCACGAGGCCGCACACCGCCCGCGAAGGCAGGATCGCGAGCCCCACCACCTCGAGACCGGGGCGTTCTACGTGTTCCGGGCTTCCGGCTTCCGGGCGAGCAGACATCGCTTCTTCGGCAGGATCCGCATCGCCCCCGTGCCGGAGTGGACCGCGATCGAGATCGACGATGCAGAGCAGCTCCGTGTCGCCCGTGCGCTCGCCGCTCTGCACGACGTGCCTGAGCCCATCCGGGTGCGCGCGGTGGTCACCGACTTCGACGGCGTGCACACGGACGACACCGCCATCATCGATGCCGACGGCGGGGAGCGCGTGCGGGTCAGTCGGGAAGACGGCATGGGTGTCGCGCTCCTGCGTCGGGCCGGTGTGCCGCTGCTGATCCTGTCGACCGAGGTCAACCCGGTGGTGCGTGCTCGTGCAGACAAGCTCAGGGTGCCCGTGCTGCACGGCATCGACGACAAGGAGAGCGCACTGCGCGCCTGGTCGCGCGAGAACGGGGTGCCGCTCGCCGACATCGCGTATCTCGGCAACGACGTCAACGACCTGCCGGCCTTGCGGATCGTGGGGTGGCCGGTCGCGGTCGCGAACGCGCACCCGCTGGTGATCGAAGAGGCTCGTGTCGTCCTGCGCCGCCGGGGCGGAGAGGGCGCCGTGCGCGAGCTGATCGAACGGGTGTTGTCGAGCTGACCTATGCCGGTAACCCGGCGGTCTCCCGGTGTTCATCCTCGGCCCGTAGTCAGGAGGGAGGGGTTGCACCAACGCTCGAACACCGGAGGAATCATGACTGTCAGCATCGGCTCGCGAGTGATCGGCGGCGGTCGTCCGGCCTACGTCATCGCGGAGATCGGCCTCAATCACAACGGCGACGTCGACATCGCGAAGAAGCTCATCGACGTCGCGGCCCGGGCCGGCGCCGACGCGGTGAAGTTCCAGAAGCGGACTCCGGAGATCTCGACTCCTGAGCACATGCGCGACGTCCCCCGCGAGACGCCCTGGGGTGTGATGAGCTACCTCGACTACCGCCGGCGGGTCGAGTTCGGTCGTGAGGAGTACATCGAGATCGGCGACTACGCGACCATGCGCGGTCTGGACTGGTTCGCCTCTCCCTGGGACGTGCCCAGCGTCGAGTTCCTGGAGGATCTCAACGTCGTGGCGCACAAGGTCGCGTCGGCCAGTCTCACCGACACCGAGCTGCTGATCGCGCTGCGGGAGACCGGCAAGCCCGTGATCCTCTCCACCGGCATGTCGACCATCGAGCAGATCGACCGTGCGCTGGAGACCCTCGGCACCGACCGCGTGGTGCTCATGCACGCGACCTCGACCTACCCGCTGGAGCCCGAGGAGGCGAACCTGCGGGTGATCGCCACGCTGCGCGACCGCTACCCCGGCGTGCCCGTCGGCTACTCGGGCCACGAGCGCGGGCTGCAGATCTCGCTCGCTGCAGTGGCCATAGGAGCCGTCGCGGTCGAGCGGCACATCACGCTCGACCGCACGATGTGGGGGTCCGACCACGCGGCATCGCTCGAGCCGACGGGGCTGGAGCACCTCGTGCGCGATATCCGGGTGATCGAGCGCGCGACCGGCGACGGGGTCAAGCGGGTGTTCGACAGCGAGCGGGCGCCGATGGCGAAGCTGCGCCGCGTTCCGGCATGACGGTAACCAGCGGCATCCGCGTCGTCGCCATCGCGGACGCCGACTCGTTCGTGAAGTGGGCCGCCTCCCTTCTCGGTTCCGTGCCCGGTGTGCGCCCTCACCTGCTGCTCGTGCGCACACCGCTCACGGCCAGCGCCGAGCAGCAGCGCACGGCTCTCGCCGGCACGACGCTCGGGCCGGATGACG
>NZ_QOAY01000014.1:0-326 GCF_003314775.1 Microbacterium sp. H6
CGGCACGGTCGCCACCGGCGCCTCCGCGGCGAACGACGGCGCGACGCAGCTGCGTGACGGACTGGCGACGCTGGCCTCCGGTACGGCCGAACTGCGCGACGGGCTCGCCCAGGGGGTGGACGCGATCCCCGCCTCGACACCCGACCTGCGTGCCCGTCAGGCCGACACGATCGCCGATCCCGTGAAGGTGTCGAGCGACAAGGTCGCCTCCGCGGAGGACTACGGCGCCGGGCTCGCCCCGTTCTTCGCCGCACTGTCGGCGTGGATCGGCATCTACGCGCTCTTCCTGATCGTCAAGCCGATCTCACGGCGGGCCCTCACGGCCC
>NZ_QOAY01000014.1:402-14705 GCF_003314775.1 Microbacterium sp. H6
CGGCGCGGTGCAGATGCTCGGGCTCATGGGAATCCTCGCCGTCACGCTCGGCTTCACGTTCGACCACCCGCTCGGAACCCTCGGTGTGATGATCTTCGCGTCGGCCACCTTCACGGCGATCATCCTCGCGTTGAACGTGTGGCTCGGCTCGGTCGGACAGTTCCTCGGGCTGGTGCTCATGGTGCTGCAGCTCGTCACGGCCGGTGGGACCTTCCCCTGGCAGACGCTGCCGGCACCACTCGCCGCCCTTCATCATGTGCTGCCGCTGGGATACGTGGTCGATGCGATGCGCCAGCTGATGTACGGCGGTGACTACGCGCGGGCCGGGTGGGATCTGGCAGTGCTCGGAGTCTGGCTCGTCGGTGCGCTGCTGCTCGCGATGATCGGGGTGACCCGGATGACGCACCGCCGCACGCTGCGGGATCTGCAGCCGAGCCTGATCGGGTGATCGGTCGGGCGCTCGCGGCGGAACACCTCGCGGCGAGCGCGGAGGTGGATATGATGCGAAGGCGCGACCCTGACACGCGCACCGGGGCTCGGTGGGACTGAGTTCCACCTGTCTACCCGAAAGAGTTCTCGACGATGATGACCGATTCGCAGGAGCCCGCCGCACCCTCACGCCCCTCGCTGGGTGTCCGCATCGGACGCGTCGCGTTCCTCGTTGTGGCCGCGATCGTCGTGGTGGCCGTGGCTGCCGCGTTCTTCGTGACCTGGACGATCCAGCGCTCTTTCCCGCAGACCGACGGATCCATCGAGCTCGACGGCCTCCAGGCCGAGGTCACCGTGCAGCGCGACGACCGCGGCATCCCGACGATCACCGCCGACTCCACGGACGATCTGTTCTACGCCCAGGGCTTCGTGCACGCGCAGGACCGCTTCTTCGAGATGGACTTCCGCCGCCACGTGACGTCCGGACGGGTCGCCGAGATGTTCGGGGAGTCGCAGGCCGGAACCGACGCCTTCCTCCGCACCCTCGGCTGGCGCAAGGTCGCCGAGGCCGAGGTCGAGGCCATGGACGACACCACCCGCGGCTACTACGAGGCGTATGCGGATGGGGTGAATGCCTACCTGGCCTCGCGTTCGGGTGCCGAGCTCTCGCTCGAGTACGCCGTGATCGGACTGCAGAACCCCGACTACGCCCCAGAGCCCTGGGAACCTGCCGATTCCGTGGCCTGGCTCAAGGCCATGGCCTGGGATCTCCGCGGCAACATCGAGGACGAGACCGAGCGATCGCTCCTCGCCGCCGAGCTGAGCACCGCTACCGACGGCAATGCCCCGGATGCCGCGACCACCGCGGACATGCTGGCGAAGCTCTACCCCGAGTACCCGTTCGCTGAGAACCCGGTGATCGTCCCGAAGATCTCGACCGTTCCGGCGCTCGGCACGGGAGCGGAACCCGCAGCCTTCACCCCCGGCGAGACCGAGGGTGAGGCGCAGCAGGCGTCGACCACCATCGACTGGGAGGAGACCTCGAACGTCATCGAGGCCGCCAGCGTGCTGGTCGGCGACGTGGGCGAGGGCATCGGCTCGAACTCGTGGGTCGTCTCCGGAGACCTCACCGAGACGGGGATGCCGCTGCTCGCGAACGACCCGCACCTCGGAGCCTCCCTCCCCTCGGTCTGGTACCAGGTGCAATTGAAGTGCTCGACCGTGGACGAGGAGTGCCCGTTCGATGTGGGCGGCTTCTCGTTCTCCGGGCTGCCCGGCATCGTGATCGGCCACAACCAGAAGGTCGCGTGGGGGTTCACGAACCTCACCACCGACGTCACCGACCTCTACGTCGAGCGGGTCGAGGGCGACCAGTACTGGCGCGACGGAGCCCTGGTGCCGCTGGAGGAGAGCACGGAGACGATCAAGGTCGCCGGCGGCGATGACATCGATCTGACCATCCGCTCCACCGTGCACGGCCCGATCATCTCCGGACTCACGGACGACTTCACGGAGATCGCCGATGACCCAGAGCCCGCGCTGGGCGTCGAGGCCTCCGCGCCGACCACTCCCGTCCCCGGGTCGGAGGACGCCGAGTACGCCGTGAGCCTGCGGTGGACGGCGCTCGATCCCGGGACGGCCGCGACGGCGATCTTCGCCCTCTCCACCGCGCAGGACTTCGATGACTTCCGCTACGCCGCGTCGCTCTTCGACGTGCCGGCGCAGAACCTCATCTACGCCGACACCGAGGGCAACATCGGATACCAGGCCCCCGGCCGCCTCCCCATCCGCGGTGCTGGCGACGGATGGATGCCCCAGCCCGGATGGGACAGCAGCTACGACTGGACGGGCTTCATCCCGTTCGAGGAGCTGCCGGTGTCGTACAACCCGAACTCGGGGTACATCGTCACCGCGAACAACGCGATCGTGACGGACGACTACGCCTACTTCCTCTCCCGCGACTGGGACTACGGCTACCGGGCGGCGCGGATCGCCCACCTCATCGAACGGCGGACGGCGGTCGCCCCGCTGACCCCCGACGACATGCGCGACATCCAGATGGACAACGAGATGTGGATCGGAACGCAGCTGGCGACCGCCATGGCCGAGGTCGACGTCTCCGGGGCAGGCGCGTCCGATGCCGTCGACCTCTTGGAGGCCTGGGACGGTCAGAACAGCGCATCGTCGGCGGCCGCCGCCTATGCGAACGTGCTGTGGTCGAACCTGGTGCAGAACATCTTCGCCGAGCGCGAGCAGCCCCTCCCGATCGATGGTCAGGGGCGCCTGTTCACGGTCGTCTCCGCCATGCTGACCGATCCGTCCGACCCGCTCTGGACCAACGAGCAGCTCGACGTCGACGGGATGGAGCAGATGCTCGCGCTGTCGGCGGAGGAGGCCTACGACGAGCTCGCAGCCCTGCAGGGGACCACGATCTCGCGATGGAACTGGGGTGACCTGCACGCGATCACCCTCACCAGCGACACGCTCGGCTCGTCGGGGATCGCCCCGATCGAAGCACTGTTCAATCGCGGGCCGTTCCCCGTGAGCGGAGGAGCGTCCGTCGTGAACGCGACCGGATGGGAGCTCGGCGTCTCGTATGCGACGACGACGGTGCCGTCGATGCGGATGGTGGTCGATCTCTCCGACTTCGACGCCTCGACCTGGAACCACCTGACCGGTGCCTCCGGACACGCGTTCCACGAGCACTACACCGATCAGACCGCCGACTGGGCGGTAGGCGCCCAGAAGCCGTGGGCGTACTCGACGCAGGCGGTGAAGTCCGCAGCCGTCGACACGCTGGTGCTCAGCCCGGCCGACTGAACCCGAGGGTCGGAGTATCCGAGCACTGCCCCAGGATGCTCGGCTAGCGTGGATGGGTGCCAACCAGCTACCTCGCCCCCAAGGGCACCCCCGTCACGCTCCTGGAGTTCGAGCACGGAGGCGCGACCCTCATCGCCGAGACGTTCGGAGAAGGACCGCACACCTACCTGCTCCTGCACGGTATCGGCATGGGGCGCAGCGTCTACCTCGACGTGGTGCAGCGGCTCGATGGACGAGTCATCGCGGTCGATCTGCCGGGCTTCGGGGAGGCGCCAGAGCCCACGCGCACCCTCACGATGGAGCGGCACGCCGACCTGGTCGCGGCCTACCTCCAGCACGTGGACTCCGGTCCCGTTCTCGTGATCGGCCACTCCATGGGGAGCCAGATCGCTGCCGAGCTCGCCGCACGCCATCCGTCCCTCGTCGAAGGAGTGGTGCTCGCCGGTCCCACCGTGAACAAGGCGGCACGCAACATCGGAGCGCAGGCCCGCTACCTGCTGACCGACCTCATCGGCGAGCGGCCGCTGGTCATCTGGCGTGGAGCCCGCGAGTACCTCCGCGGCGGACCACACCTCTTCCGCAAGATGCGCGCAACGATCGTGCACGAGCCGGAAGACGCCTTCGTGCGCATCGAGTGCCCGGTGCTGGTGCTGCGCGGAGAGAGCGACCCGCTGGCACCGATGAGCTGGTGCCGCGAGATCATCGACGCGATCCCCGGAGCCGACCTCGAGGTGATCCCCGACCACGGTCACGGCACCCTGATCAGCGACTCCGAGCCCGCGGCACGCCTGATCCACGAGTTCGCCGCCCGTATCTGACGCCCGCGGGCCTTCCGTCGCGCGGCTCCCGGGATCAGACCTCGAGGTCAGCCGGCGGCGGGCGGGGTCTGCTTCGACTCGGCGAGTTCGTCGACCACGAGACCGCGCTGCTCGATGGTGCCGTTGCGGTACGCCTGCCGTCCGACCATGTGCGCCGAGAGCGGAGCGGTCGCGAACTGCATGAGCACCACCGGGGCGACCAGCACGAACCCGAGCAGGATGCCGCCGATCGAGCGCTGCGACAGTGCGATGGCGATGCAGATGAGGAGCAGACCGAGAACCTGCGGCTTGGTCGCCGCGTGCAGTCGCGAAGGCACATCGCGGAAGTGCAGCAGCCCGACCGCAGCCGACAGGCACAGCACGGCGCCGAGCAGGATGAGCACGAGCACCGCCACGTCGATGACGGCGTCGGGGATCATGAGACCGAACACGTTCATGGTGTCGTGTTGTCCCTTCTCGCGACGAAGCGGGCGACGGCGATCGAGCCGAACACCCCGATGGCCGCGATGATCAGGAGCACCGGGATGTTGCGGGTGTGACCGTTGATGGCCATCTCCGCACCGATCACGCACATCACCTCGGTGAGGAGCACGTCGGAGGCCACGGCCCTGTCGAGGATCGACGGCCCGCGCACGATCCGGATCAGGGCGAGCACGGCGGCGATGCCGAACACCACCATGATCAACAGCAGGAGGATGTTCATCGGGCACCGCCCTTCGTCGGTCCGAGGCCCGCACGCTCGTCGGCCTTGAGGGCACGATACTGAGCGGGGTCTCCGAGCGCACGCACGACCCGCTGCTCCCAGCGCAGCACGCCCGCACGCTGCTTCTCCACGTCGTCGAGGTTCCGGACGCCGATCACGTGCAGGTACAGGATCCGGCGGTCGCGGTCGGTCTCCACGACCAGCGACCCGGGGATCAGAGACGACACGACAGCGACGTGCGTCATGACGAGGTCGTCCGCGTAGCGCAGCGGCACCGCGATGATGGCCGTCCCCGGCTGTCGGCGGAAGTCGAAGACCTGCACGGTGACCGAGAGGGCGCCGCTCAGCACGGCGAACAGGAACTGCACCACGAAGAGCGCCGCGTACCAGAGGTTGATCCGGCCGGAGAGCGCGACGGTCGGCAGGCGGAACACGCGGGTGACGAAGATCGCGACGACGAGTCCCGTGAGGAACGACAGCACCGTGAACTGCGCCCACAACAGCATCCAGAGCACGACGAGCCACGCGAGGAACGGCAGCTGCACGCGGATGTCGCGCCACAGGTGACGCCGGGTGTCACGCGCCATCAGCCCACCTCGTCTTCCAGTTGCACGAGGCTCACGGGCTGCAGCAGTCCGGCGCCGATGCGGTCGCAGAGGGCGTACAGGGGACCGGCGAACACGGTCAGAGCGAGGGTCACAGCGACCATGCCTCCGGTCGCGAGGGTCATGATCTTCGGGATGCGGCGACGCTCCTGCTGCTCGTCGGCGGCGGGGGCGTTACCCAGGTAGGAGATGCGGCCCTCGGTCTCGGTGGAGTCCTCCTCCTCGCGCCAGAAGGCGAGGTTCCAGGCGCGCATCAGCGCGTACAGCGTCAGCAGCGAGGTGATGATACCGCCGAAGATCAGCACGATCATGATCGGAGTTCCGACGGAGGCCGCAGCTTCGAACAGCGCGAACTTGCCGATGAACCCCGAGAAGGGTGGCAGGCCGCCGAGGTTGATCGCGGGAACGAAGTACAGCACCGCGATGACCGGGGCGACCTTCAGCAGCCCCTTGACCCGCAGGATCGACGTGCTTCCCGCTCGGCGTTCCACGAGCCCGACGGCGAGGAACAGCGTCGTCTGCACGACGATGTGGTGAACGATGTAGTACACCGTCGCGCCGATAGCGGCGGGCGTCGCTATCGCGAGCCCGAAGATCATGTAGCCCACGTGGCTGACCAGCGTGAACGACAGGATTCGTTTGAGCTCTGCCTGCGCCACGGCGCCGAGCACTCCGACGATCATGGTCGCGAGCGCGATGATCAGCAGCAGGGTGTCGATGCTGTTCGAGGCGAAGAGCTGCGTCTCGGTGCGGATCAGCGCATACACGCCGACCTTCGTCAGCAAGCCGGCGAACACGGCGGTGACCGGGGCCGGAGCGGTCGGGTACGAGTCGGGCAACCAGAACGACACCGGGAAGATGGCAGCCTTGATGCCGAAGGCCACCACGAGCATCAGGTGCAGCACCAGCTGCGTCTCCTGGGGGAGCTCCGACATCCGCTCGGCGATCTGGGCCATGTTGACCGTGCCGAGCGCGCCGTAGATCATGGCGATCGAGGCGAGGAACAGGATCGACGAGACCAGCGAGACGACGATGTAGACCGCGCCGGTGCGGATACGGGACTCGGTGCTGCCCAGCGTGATCAGCACGTAGGAGGCGACGAGCAGGATCTCGAATCCGACGTACAGGTTGAACAGGTCCCCGGCGATGAAGGCGTTGAAGATACCGGCCGCGAGGATCAGGTACGACGGGTTGAAGATGGAGATCGGCGTCTCGTCGGTGCCGTCCGCCGCACCTTGGCCGATGGAGAAGAGCAGCACCGCGAGCAGCACGATGCTGGAGATCAGCACCAGGAGCGCGGCGAGCCGGTCGACATAGAGCACGATGCCGAACGGAACGGGCCATCCGCCGACCGACACCGCGAGCGGAGCACCCGAATCGACGACGACCAGGAGCACGGCGGCGATGATCGAGACGGCGGCGAGGGTGGCGACGGTGACGACGACCTGGAGGCGCGCGTTCCGGCCGAACACGAGAGTGACGGCGGCACCGAGCAGTGGCAGTGCGACGAGGAGGGGGACGAGGGCGGTCATGGCCTGCCCTCCTCGTTCTCGTCGTGGTCATCGGGTTCGTCGGGGCGCGGTTCTCGACCCTCGTCCGCAGCAGAGGGTTCGCTCCCCCAACCGGTCGGAGCGTCATACGGCGCATCGTCGTGGATGGAGGGGTGGTCCCGCATGTGCAGCACCGTGATCGGCGCGGTCTGCACGCCGACGAAGTCCGTGGTCGCCTCGTCGTCGTCCGTCTCGGATTCGTCGTCCATGAGGTCTTCGTCGGCATCGGTGCGCTCGCGCAGGGCGATGTCTGCCTCGTCGTCCTCGACCGTGTCGGCCTGTCCGAGCTGCCAGGAGCGATAGATCAGTGCGAGGAGGAAGGCCGAGACCGCGAACGTGATCACGATGGCCGTGAGGGTGAGCGCCTGCGGGAGGGGGTCGCTCATCTCGCCCTCGGTACCGAAGAACGGGGCGTTGCCCGGCACGCCCATCACGATCAGCAGCAGCAGATTGGTGGCGTTGCCGAGCAGCAGGAAGCCGATCAGCACGCGGGTCAGGCTGCGCTCCAGCATCGCGTAGACACCGCATGCGAAGAGGATGGCCATGATGACGATCAGGGTGAGGGAGACATCCATCAGCTGCTCCTCCCGCCCCGCGAGAGGAATCCTTCAGGACCGGGCGTGGTGCGCAGCGCGGCCTGACGGTCGACCTCGGCCCCGAGGCTGCGGAGCACGTCGAGCACGAGTCCGATCACGACGAGATAGACGCCCACATCGAAGATGGTCGACGTGACGAACTCCATGTGTCCGATGAGCGGGATCTCCCACTCCCAGAACGTGCTGGTCAACGGGGCGAGGCCGAAGAACAGGGGCACCACGGCCGTGCCGACGGCCAGGATGAGGCCGGTGCCGAGGAGGCGCCCCGCGTCCGTCGGGGCCGCGGCTCCCAGCTCCCAGCGACCGCCGGCGATGTAGCGCATCACCAGCGCCATACCCGCGACGAGACCGCCGGCGAACCCGCCACCCGGCAGGTTGTGCCCGGAGAACAGCAGGAAGATCGACACCACGATGATCGTGTGGAACAGAATGCGGACGATCACCTCGAGCAGGATCGACCTGTTCTCGGGCTTCATCTTCTGGCCGCCGACGAGCCATGCCCGCGGGCTGCTCTCGTTCTCGGACGTCTGGAAGCGGATGCCCTCGGTCGTCTCGACGAGGGGGCGGCTGCGCGCGGCCTTGCGCGTGGCTCGCGGCAGGTTCTTGGTGGCGGCCAGCAGATCGGCGCGGTGCGTGACGAACACGAGGGAGGCGACGCCCGTCGCGGCGAGCACGAGCACCGAGAGCTCGCCCATGGTGTCCCAGCCACGCAGATCGACGAGTGCCACGTTGACGACGTTCTTGCCGTGGCCGATCTCGTACGCGAGCTTCGGGAACGCCTCCGAGATCGGGTCGGCGACGCGGGACTGGGTGGCGACGACGGCCACGAAGGCCATCGTGACGCCCACGCCGATGGCCAGCAGGGCGCGGGGGATGCGCCCGACCGAGGCGTTGTGCTCGCCCATGCGCGCGGGAAGACGACGCAGCACGAGGGCGAAGGTGACCATCGTGACCGTCTCGACCAGGATCTGCGTGAGCGCGAGGTCGGGAGCGCCGCTCGTCGCGAAGAGCACGACCATTCCGAGTCCAGTGACCGAGACCAGCACCACGCCGGTGTAGCGCTTGCGCGCACGGACCGCGAAGATGCCGGCGATCGCCATGATCGGCGCGACGGCGATCTGCGCCGGGGTGTGCCAGAGGGACAGGTTGTACCGATCGATGTCGCTCGCGATCAGCGCCGTGACCTCGGCGGCGACGAACACCACGAAGATGGTGCCGACGTACACGGGCAGCGAGCCGCGCTGCGTGAGCGTCGTGCTGAGCACCGAGAGACGGTCGACGCCGCGCATGACGAAGTAGTACACGTCGGCCGCGGTGAAGCGCAGGATGCGAGCCTTGCGGTCCCAGGCGGTCCTGCGGGTGAGCAGGAACAGCCCGATGCCGAGCAGGATCGACAGGATCGAGATGCCCAGCGCCGGTTCGAAGCCGTGCCAGAGCGCCAAGTGGCCAGGGCCCTCGACGGCTTCCCCGGAGTGATCGAGGCCGGGAGTCGCCGTGAGGGCGTATCCCTGCAGAGCGGTGTCCAGGGCGGGAGCGCCGATGCCGGTGGCGAGGGTGACCCCCGCGAGGATGATCGGCGCGGACAGGAAGCCCACCGGCGGATCGGGCCATGCGGTGTCGGGAAGCTGCTGGCCCTGGTCGTCGCGCTTCTTCCAGAACGCACCCCAGAGGAAGCGCACGCCATATGCCGCAGTCAGCATGGAGCCGAGGACGATCCCGATCAGCGCGACGAGACCCCAGGCGGAGCCGCCCTGCGCGTCGTCGAGGAGCGCGGTGAGCGTCGATTCCTTGGCGACGAAGCCGATGGTCGGCGCGATACCCGCCATGGAGGCGACGGAGATGAATGCCGCTGTGGCCATGACGGGCGCCTGCCGACCGACACCGGAGAGCTCGCTGATGTCACGGGTCGACAGTTGGCGGTCGATCACACCGACGATGAGGAACAGCGCCGACTTGAACAGCGCGTGGCCGATGACCAGGGCGAGACCGGCGAGGGCGGTCGCCTGCGTGCCGTAGCCGACGACGATCGCGAAGAAGCCGAGCTGGCTCACGGTGCCGAAGGCGAGGATGCGCTTGAGGTCGGTCTCCCGAAGCGCCTGGATTCCGCCGAGCAGCATCGTGACGATGCCGAGCGTGATGACGATCGGTCGCCATGTCGTGCTGAACGCGAAGATCGGGGCGAAGCGGGCGATCAGGTAGATGCCGGCTTTCACCATCGCGGCCGCATGCAGGTAGGCGCTGACCGGGGTGGGAGCCGCCATGGCACCCGGAAGCCAGAAGTGGAAGGGGAACAGCGCCGACTTGCTGATGGCCCCGATCAGGAGCATCACGATCGCGGCATCGATGAGCGGCCCACTGGGCGCGAGCTCGAGGATCTCGCGGATGCTCGAGGTGCCCGTGTCGACGACGAGCAGCACGACGCCGACGAACATCACGAGACCGCCGAGCGTGGTCACGAGCAGCGCCTGCAGTGCGGCACGACGGCTGGCAGCGCGCCGACGGTAATGGCCGATGAGGAGGTAGGAGAGGATGCTCGTGACTTCCCAGAACATGACGAGCATCACGAGGTCGTCGGTGAGCACGAGCCCGTACATCGCCCCGGCGAAGCCGAGCAGGACACCGGCGAACTGGCCGACCCCCGCGGAGTCCTCGTAGAAGTACCAGCGGCAGTAGAGGAGCACGAGCGCGCCGACGCCGGTGACGATCAGCGTGAGCACCCAGCCGAGCACGTCCATGTCCATGGAGAGGTTGAGTCCCAGCTGCGGGATCCACTCGACCGATTCGAACGGGACGGGGCCGTCGAGCACCCGCGGCGTCATGACGAGCGCGTGCACGAAGGCGGCTGCCGGAACGAGGGCGGCGATGGCGAAGGCCTGAGCTCCGAGCCAGCGCACCAGAACGGGCATCAGCAGCGACCCGAGGAGGAACACAGCGAGGAGCATCAGCATATACGCGGCTCCCTCAGGGCTCGTCGGCCATTTCGGCACAGGCGGGCGGGTGTCAGACCAGTTTACCGGCGCGAGAGGTTCCTGCGGTCCACAGTTGCACGACCGTGCGAGAGTTGGCCCATGCGGCGGGTCTGGGTGCGAGAGCTCGCGGGCTGGTCGGGAGCACTGGTCGTGGCGGTCATCACCGTCGCTCAGGTGGCTTCATCCGCCCGCGCTGAGCTGCTGTTCCGAGACGGAGATTCCCTGGTCGTGGGCATGTTCGCTCGGTCGCTGCTCTCCGGCGCACCCCTCGACTGGGCGATGTCGAGCGTACTCTTCCTGCCCGAGTCCGCGGTGTTCTCCGGGCTGGACGCCGCGCTCGGGCTCGATGTGAACGGATTGCTCACGGTGAATGCCGTGGTCAACATGCTGGCCCTCTACGGTGCACTCCGCGTCGCCGTAGGGCGTCGGCGGGACAGGACAGCCCCCGTCGCATGGGCGCTGCTCGGGATGGGCACCTTCGCGATCCTCGCCATGACCGATCTCTCGGGGTCCCGAGACGCCCTGGAGCTGGCCTCACTGCTGCTGACGACCACGTACTACGCCGCCACCGTGGTCGCCGTCGTCCTCTGTGTGGGACTGGTCCGTCGCGTGCTCGACCGAAGCGCAGGGGGTATCGGCGCACTGATCGCGCTCGGGGCGATCGCCGCCGTGTCGACGCTCTCGAATCCCCTCTTCGCCGCCTGGGCCACGGTTCCGCTCTCGCTGCTGCTCCTCGTGATGCTCCTTCGCCCGCCACGACGAACACGCACCGCAACGATCCTCGTCGTGCTGGTCATCGGCACCGCGCTGGGCTTCCTCGGACGCATTCCGCTTCGGGCATGGATCGCCAACACCGGTACCGGCTACATCCAGCCCGAACTCTGGACGGAATCCGCGGGCTACTACGGGGGCCTTCTCCTCGACCGCCTTGCGACGCCCGCAGGGATCTTCGGAGTCGTGGTCGTGGGGGCTCTGGTCGGCTGGGCGATCGCGAACACGGCACGCGTCGGAGACACCGGCTCCCGTTTCGTCGCCACGGTCGCGTGGGCCATGCCCGCTCTCGTCCTGGTCGGGGCGATCGCCCTCGGGACCCACGCCGCCCGTTACCTGCAGCCGCTCGCGTTCGGACCCGTGCTCGTGATCGTGGCCGCTCCCCATATCCCGCGGATGCCCGCCCGGGCACCCCGTGCCCTCACGGCCACCGCGGCCGTGCTCCTGCTCGTGGGCGGGGCGCTGAGCGTGCCTCGGCTCGTCGCGGCGAGCACGACGCCCGACCCCGATCTCACCTGCGTGACCGACTGGGTCGATGCCTCGGGCCGCATCGGCGGCGGACAGTTCTGGACCGTGCGGCTGCCGAAGCTGCATGTCGCCGATCCCCGCCACCTCGTGCAGGTCGATCACGAGCTCAACGCGTACGCATGGTTGGTGAACCGCGAGGACTTCGACGTCGACGGAGTCTCGTTCCTCGTCGAGGACTCCCAGACCGTCGCGTGGCAGCTCTCCACACCGGCGATACCCGACGATGTCGTCGAGTGCGGGCGATATCGCATCCTCGACTTCGGCGAACGCGTTCTGCCGCTCGGCTCACAGCACAGCTGAGCACTCGGCGAGGACGCCGCTAGCGCGGGACGGGGCCCGTCGTGGTGCCGGCTCGGAACACGCAGGTGAGGTGCTGCGTGATCCCGGGTTCGCCACGCAGCATGCGGGCGATCTGCTCCCCGGCAGCGCGCCCCTTCTCGACCGCGGGCTGCACGCTGGTCGTGAGCGTGAGATCGCCGAGCCCGTCGACCTCGATGCCGTCGAAGCCCGCGACGGAGATATCTTCGGGCACGCGGAGACCCAGCTCCTCGGCTGCGCGGATGACGCCGACCGCAAGCAGATCGCTCTGCGCGAGCACGGCCGTCGGTCGAGTGGCCGGGTCGGTCAGGAGCATGCGGCCGACCAGCACGCCCTCATCGATGAAGCTGCCGGACGCCGAGATCGCCGGCGCGTCCGGGAAGACCTGACGCATCCCCTCGAGACGGTGCACTGAGACGTCGACGGTCGCTTTCTCGACCCGTTCGGGCGTCACCAGCGCGCGCTCGCGCTCGCTGTCGAGCGAGAGGGTGACCAGCGCCACGTCGCGGTGCCCGAGGTCGTAGACGTGCTGGGCGACGTCAGCGGAGGCTGCGACGTTGTCGAGGGTGATGCGCGGGATGCCCTCTCCGGCGTCGCCTTCGATGACGACCACGGGCAGTCCGCGGCCGAGGACCACTTCGAGCGAGGCCTTCGTGCGCCCGGAACAGCCGATGAGCACGAAGGCGTCGACGGGGGCGTTGGTGATGGCTGCACCCTCCTCCCCCGGCTCGTCGCGCATGAGGAGGATGCCGGCGCTCAGGTCGGCGAGCCCGTCGGTGAGGCCGTCCATCATGGCGGTCGTCACGGGATCGAGGAATGCTGCACGCAGATGCCCTTCGAGCACCACGGCGACGATGCCACTGCGTCCACGTCGCAGCGAGGCCGCACGAGGGTCCGGCCCCGCATAGCCGAGATCGGCTGCGGCGGCGAGGACGCGCTCCCTCGTGGCGGCGGCCACGTTCGCCTTGCCGCTGAAGACGACGGATGCGGTGGAGGTCGCCACGCCCGCCTCACGTGCGACGTCGGCGATCGTGGGCCGACGCGGCGTCTCCTGGCTGCTCATACTTCGAGGATAGCTCCCCGCGCTTCCCTACGGTCGAATCGATTCGATAGGCTGTCCGGCATGGAAACAGCCCTCTCTCGTTCGCAGTTCGTGCGCTGGCGCGCGGCGATCTTCGCCATCTTCCTCGCGAGCGGCCTCTCGATCGCGACCTGGGCGTCGCGCGTGCCCGGGATCAAGGAGGCGCTGGGACTCGACAACGCGCAGGTCGGTCTGATCCTGCTCGGCATGGGCATCTCGTCCATCCTCGGCATCTCGACAGGCCCCGCGGTGATGGCACGTCTGGGCGCCCGGCGCGGGATGCTCCTCACGATGCTGACGTTCGCGCTCGGCATCGTGCTGGTCGGCCTGGGCGCGAACGTGTTCGGTTCCGTCCCCGTCGTCATCGTGGGCATGGTGCTGTTCGGCTTCGGCAACGGGTCGGTCGACGTGATGATGAACGTCGAGGCGACCGCGATCGAACAGCAGATGGGCAAGACGATCCTGCCGGTCTTCCATGCCTTCTTCAGCTTCGGCACCGTCATCGGTGCGGGGATCGGCGCTCTCGCCGCGCAGCTCGCCGTCGACGTCGCGACCCACGCCGCGATCATGGGCGGGCTGATCGCCGTGATCGCGATCGTCTGCTTCTTCCAGGTCCCGGTGCGCGAGGCCGCCCTCGATCCCGCGGCGCATGAGAAGCCGGCCTTCCGCGTCCGCATGCACACGGCGCTCGAAGCGTGGCGCGAGCCCCGCACCTACCTCATCGGTGTGGTCATGCTCGGCATGTCTTTCGCCGAGGGCGGGGCCAACGACTGGATCGCCCTGGGCACCGAACAGGGTCACGGCTTCGCCGAGGGCACCGGAGCCGTATCCCTGGCCGTGTTCTCGGTCGGCATGACCGTCGTGCGCCTGTTCGGCGGTCCCCTCGTGGATCGCTTCGGCCGCGTCCTGGTCCTGCGCATCCTCGCAGCGACCGCAGCGTCGGGCATCCTGCTGTTCATCCTCGCCCCCACCTTCCCGCTCGTGCTGGTCGGAGCCGCGCTGTGGGGAATCGGCGCATCGCTCGGCTTCCCGCTGGGCATGTCGGCGGCGGCAGACGACCCCGCCAAGGCCGCGGCCAGGGTGAGCGCGGCCGCCACGATCGGCTACATCGCCTT
>NZ_QOAY01000014.1:14741-15193 GCF_003314775.1 Microbacterium sp. H6
CGGCGGCCCGCCGGTGCTCGGAATCATCAGCGAGCACATCGGTCTGCTCAACACGCTGTTCATCCTGGTCGCGCTGGTCGTGATGTCCGGGCTGTTCTCGGGTGCTGCGCGTCCGCTCCGCGACGACGAGAAGAGCTCGGTCGCGACGGTCGCACAGGGCTGAGCGTCAGTCGTCGCGGCCGCGTACGAGCGCGGCCGCATGCGACCGACTGCGTGCGCCGAGCTTGGTGAGCACGTTCGAGACGTGCGTCTTGACCGTGGGGACCGAGATGCGCAGTCGCGCGGCGAGCTGGGCGTTCGACCACCCCTGCAGGATCCCGTCGAGGACGTCCTGCTCCCTGGCCGTCAGCTCGACCATCCCCTCGCGGCGCCTGACCTGTGCCGGCACGGCGGCGCTCTCGGCGACGGCGGCGAGCGCTCGGCGCGTCACCCGCGGATCGAGCGCGCCTTCG
>NZ_QOAY01000287.1:0-331 GCF_003314775.1 Microbacterium sp. H6
GGTGCTGATCGACGCGTCCGGCCTGCCGCACGCGCCGCAGCTCACACGGCGTGAGCTGCGGGAGCGCGGGGAGTAGAGCACGCTCCCGGCTCCGTCCGGCTGAAACGGAGACCATGTGTGCCGCGCCCGGCGAGTCCCCATCCGACTCGCCGGCCGGGCGTCATTCGGTCTCCGTTTTCGCGGAGGATGCTCGCGAAGGGAGTGTGGGGCTGTCGCGGAGAGAGTGTGGGGCTGTCAGCTCAGGGTGATGCCCCAGTGCAGGGTCCAGGTCTCGTCGGGGTCGAGGCGCCGGATGCCGAGGCCGCTGTTCAGCGCATCGGCGGGGGCGGGC
>NZ_QOAY01000287.1:441-1459 GCF_003314775.1 Microbacterium sp. H6
CTGTCGGCCGTCCGGTGCGGTGAGGGAGTGACGGACGATTCCGTCAGCGTCGCGGGTCAGGTCTGCGAAGCCGGTGTCGAGGGAGACATCGCCGAGGCGTGCCCCTTCTCGCAGGGTGGCGTCGGCCGGTCGGGTGCCGGTCGGCAGCATCCGCTCGTCCGTTTCGAAGGCGGTCTCCGCGGGGATCCGCAGGACGAGGTCGTGCGGATCGACGTCGCCGATCGTGACGAAGGGGTGGGTTCCGAGAGCGACCGGGGCTGGGCCGGTCGAACGGTTGGTCAGGGTGTGCACGACATCGATGCCGTCGGCGGTGAGGGTGTACGTGACGGCGGTCTCGATCAGGTACGGGTATCCGGTCTGGGGCACGATCGTCGCGCGGAGCACCGCTGCCGTCTCGGTCTGGGCGACCTCGTAGGCGGTGAAACGCAGCAGGCCGTGGCTCGCATTGCCGAGTTTGGGCTCCGTGATGGCGAGCTGTCTGACCGTACCCGCATCGTCCCATCGGCCATCACGCACCCTGTTCGGCCACGGGGCGAGGACCACTCCGGAGCACGATGGGGTCGGAGAGTCCTCGGGATACGGCGGCACGAGGTCGACGCCCCCGATGCGCAGCGAACGGAGGGAGGCGCCGACCTGAGCGATCTGGGCGGTGACGTCGCCGAGCTGCAGGGCGATCTGGGTGCCGGTGGGGGAGACGGAAATCACTCCCTCAGCGTAGAGGCACCCGGTCGGCACCGGGGGTCTGTGCGGTCTCTCAGGAGCGTCGGCTACACTTGAACGGTCGGCTTCGGACACCCGCGCGTTGGCGCGGACGTTTTATGTGTGTGAAGTGTGAGTCCAGGGGCCGATGGTGAGCGTCGATCGACGCAAATCAACCATCACATGAATGGCCCCGGCCGCTGACAGTCCGGAACCCCGCTGGTCGCATCCGACCACGCGCTGGGTGCTCGCGCGTGTGCGCGGCGCTGTTCTCGTGCGAGAACTCAGAAAGAACACCGCAATGCCGAAGAACAAGAAG
>NZ_QOAY01000031.1:0-131 GCF_003314775.1 Microbacterium sp. H6
AGCGAGTTTGATGCTGACCAAAGAGACAAATTCATTGCTGACTTCATCCATTGCCAACCCCCCGAAAGGAGTTGGTCTTTGATCCAAAGGAATTCTCAACTAGCCGAAGCTAGACGAGGATAATTTGGCAT
>NZ_QOAY01000031.1:291-6361 GCF_003314775.1 Microbacterium sp. H6
GATCTCGTTTCCGTTGTCAAGTCCGAGTTTTTCTCGGCCTGACCGTGGGAACGGATCAGCACCTTCATCCTGTTCACTCAGAGAGTGTGTGGGATTCGGGAGGTGTTAGCTGCTTGACGGGAGCCGGTCCGAGGACCTCCGCTCAACCGTTTGGGGCGAACAAGTAATAAGTTACGCGGATCCCGGGGATCGGGCAAATCAGGGCTGACCGCCGGGCGTGTCGCGCACCTGCGTCACAGATCCGTTTCTCCTCCCTGCTCTCCTCGTGGGTCACTCGACGGTCATTGGCGTAGTCGTGACGTCGATGTGTCCGAAGGGGAACGGGCTGAAGACCGTCCATGAGTCGGAGGTGAATCCCTCCATGGGGATCAGGAAGAACCAGACGAGGGAGACGACGATCGCGACGGCCACGAGTGCCGCGATTCCGATGGCCGCGCGGTTCAGTGCCCTGAGGGCTGCCCGTTCGTCGCTCGCCTTCATCACGCGTCCGAGAGTGATCAGGACGATCGCAGCGATGCTGATGTAGACCAGAGGGCTGGGCCGGAGCGTCAGGTCGATGCAAACGGGCGCTTGGTCGGTCGGCTGTCCTGACGCACCGATGAAGCCGCCGCTCCCGTCGACGCCACCGGGGCAGTAGCTCCGGCTGGCGACCATGAGTGTGGAGTACACGAAGACGGCGATCAGGGCCGTGATCAGGACGCGTCGGATCTCCGCGACGATCGCGACTCCGGGGAGGCCCTTGGCGGCGGCAGTTGCCGGCGTATTCGGTGCGAGCGACAAGAGGGCCTCCTTGGTGGGCGGTCGTCTCATGATGGCGCAGCGGGTGGAGGGAGGGAAGGGCCACCGAGCCCGGGGAGCATGGCTCGCTTAGGCTCGCGCCATGACGCTCAGAGGATTAGCTCACCCCCGGACTCGGGTGCTCGTGTGGGCCCAGCTTCACCTTGCGCGCGATCTCCTTGAGGCGCCGATCGAAGCACAGATGCTTGAGCACCTCAACACCGGTGAGAGGTTTGACGTCCAGGTCAGGGCTGACGAGCCTTGGGAGGATCTCGAGTCCGCGATACGCGACTTCGATCCTCACGTGTTCCACTTCATCGGGCATGGCAAGCGCGGAAGTCTCGTAGTAGCCGGGCGTGACCAACAAGGGTGGCCTATCGCCTCCACCGCGACGCCGCGCGAGCTGCACGCCGCGCTTCGCGACGCGCAAAGCCTTAATGGTGTGTTCCTGAATGGATGCGAGACCTCGCAGTGGGCGCCGCACCTCATCCCCCAGGGCGGCTGGTTCATCGGAGCGAATCGGAAGGTCGACGACGCCGGGGCGCGACTCTTCGCCGAGAAGTTTTACGAGCTGTTCGAAGCGCGATCCCCGAACCGAAACGCGTTCGACGGCGCCCTCGCCCACGTCGCGAACACGAGTGGACATTCACAACCGCCGATCGTCCGATGGGTCGAGGACCCAGATCCCGAAGAGTTCATCCACAAGGTGTTCGACCGCGAGGCGTTCCGCGCATCGGTGGGTCGCGAATCCTCGATGCAGGAGCTGAAAGACGCCTTGAAGGGAATCACGAAGTCGCTACGTGGCCGTCGGTTGATCACGCGTGAGACCCTCGGGGTGCCGAGCGTCGTGCACTGTACGGAGCCGCTCGACCCGCAGGCGGTGGATGTGATCCGGCGCAGGATGAGCGCCGTGAACTTCGACTTCAGGCAGCTTGCTCGAGAGTTCTCCTCCGTCCCCGACCTCGGCAATTCGCTAGACAGAATCCCCCAGCGGGACAGACGGCGCTTTCTGCGTCTTGCCGACAGGCTGGACGATTCGCGCAACGAGACGATCAATGCCGTGAACGAGCTACTCCCTCTCTCCCTCTGGCTGCCGGAGGTCGAGTTGACGTCGTCGGCCCTGGGTCCGGACTGGGTGAACCACGGCCCGGAGTGAGGCAGCGAGAGTTCAGGTGTGCCCCGATACGCTAGGCGTGAGCGAGGGGGGAGCTTCGCCGCTGACCGAGGCTACGGCCTCAGAGGGAGTGCGCAATGACGGGTGAGACCTTCTCTGAAGACGAGTTCCGCAGTCAGTGGAAAGAGCAGGCGGACGAGATCGGCCGCTTCAACCTCGCCATCTTCGGCAAGACAGGCGTCGGGAAGTCGACGCTGATCAACGCGATCTTCGGCGAGGAGGTCGCTCCCACCGGCGTCGGCGAGCCCGTCACGATGGACGAGCATCTCTACATCCACCGTTCCGGCTTCCTCGGCCTGCTCGACACGCGTGGCCTCGAGATCGGTAAGGACACCGATGAGCTGATCCGCGAACTCGGCGACTATCTGAAGAAGATGCGCCAGCGGCCGCTCTCCGAGCAGATCCACGTCGCCTGGTACTGCGTACGGGCGACGGACCGGCGGTTCGAGGACACCGAGGCGGAGTTCATCCGTCGCCTGCACGAGCTCGGCCTGCCTGTCGTCGCCGTTCTGACGCAGGTGCCGTCGCGGAACGGTGAGTATCACGCCGACGCCCTGACCCTGGCGGATCACATCGCCGGGCTCGACCTGCCGATCGTGGGAGGCCGTCCGATCCTGGTGATGTCGACGGCGGATGAGTTCACCGGTCAGGTTCAGCACGGGCTCACGGAGCTCGTGGATGCCACGTTTCGCGCAGCTCCCGAGGGTGTTGAAGCAGCGTTCGCAGCCGCCCAGAAGGTCGATCTGGCAAGAAAGCGCAAGCAAGCTCAAACAGTTGTCCGCGCGGCTGCCACGGCGGCGTTGACCGTCGGAGCGATCCCGATCCCCGTTGCGGACGCAGGAGTGCTCGTCCCCATTCAGCTCGGGATGATGGCGAGAGTGGCTGCAATCTACGGGGTCAGGGTCGAGACCGCCACGATCGCGGCAACCGCAGCGACCGTCGCTGTCTCCGCTGCCGGACGAAGCGCGGTCGCAGGGCTCCTGAAGTTCATCCCTGGAGCGGGAACAGTGGTGGGCGGCGTGATCTCGGGCACCGTCGCCAGCACTTTCACGCTGGCGATCGGATACGCGTGGGCTGTGGTCTGCGGGGAGCTCACGCAGGGTCGACTGCGAGGCGTCGACGGTGCGCTCGACAGCAACCTGGTCCGCGAGCTGTTCCAGACGCAGGTCGGCGTGTGGTTCAAGAAGGTGAGCGGCGGGCGAGGTTGAGCGGCGTTCCGCACCCAACCGAGGCGCCGCCACCCGCCCCTCGGACTAGTCCTTGTATCTGCGAACGGCCTCGCGGATTCCATCCGCGTGCGAATAGATCTCATCGAGCTCTTCGATCGCATGCCGTGTCTCGACCTTGTCCTCGTCCAACAGCCCCAGGTACTTCTGCTTCCCGTTGAAGTGAAGACGGGCCACAGGCTTCCGGTTGTTGTCATCGAGCAGCACGGCGAAGTAGCTCTTCGCATCGCGGTGCGTGACGCGCTGCGGCTTGACCTCGCCACAGGCGATCGCCTTCACGATCTGGTAGCCCTCTAGTTCTTCGAGAGTGGTCTCAATCTCGGTGTCGCGGTCGAGGTCTGCTTCCGCGACCTCAGCACTCGTCGCCGGCGAAGGGTCTGACGTGTGCGTAATTCCGCTCACGCCGAGGGCGGTCTTCAGACGATCATTCACACGCTCGTTGAGGAACTGGTGCGCCGCCTTACCTACCAGCCCAGTGAACTGCTGACGCACTTTCTGCGTGTATGAACCGTCGTACACACGCGTTGCGAAGAACTTGATCCACTCGTCCGTCGGCTCGCGGAATTGGCTTGCGATCTCTCGCTTCAGAGCCCCGATGTACTTGAGCTCCTCCGCCGCACTGATGATCGAGTCGAGGTCGAAGCTCTCCTTGCTCAGCTTCTGAATCTCGGGGATCAGCGTCTCATCGATGTCGAGCAGGTCAAGGACGAGGAACGGCTTGCCGTCCATCCGGTTCGGGGCGTCGAGGTCAGTGTAGAAGTGCCAGACAACGCCGTTCGTCAGAACAGCGATGCGCGCGTTCGTGACGGCGAAGTAACGGAAGAGCTGCGAAGCGTGCTCGATTTTGAGCGACCCCATCGATGGCTTGCACTCGATGAGGATCTGAACCTCGCCGTCGCGCATGATGGCGTAGTCAATCTTCTCCCCCTTCTTCGTGCCGACATCGGCCGTGAACTCGGGGACGACCTCGAGCGGGTCGAAGACGTCGTAGCCAAGAATCGTCGAGATGAACGGCATGACGAAGGCATTCTTCGTCGCCTCCTCGGTCCCGATCGCCGTCGCCTGGTTTTTCACCTTTGTTGCGAGGGAATCGAGACGCTCTGAAAACTCCACCGTTACTCCGCTCTTCGTTGAACACGCTTTAGTCCAGACGATAGCGGACCCTGGAGCGAAGTATGGGCGGTGCGGCATATCGATATGCTGCGTGGCGTGAGCACAACGACGCCGGCCCGACTATCGCTGGAGTTGAACGTCGCCCAGAAGCGCATCCGTGGCTTCCTCGGAGAGCAGTACGGCAGGCCGCCCGAAGGCGCCGTCGGATGGAATCTCGACGACATCCAGGCTGACGCGGTGCGGGCTCGGTTCGATCGGCAGCTCCGACCCACCGATCCGATGGTCTGGACATTGGAGATTGGCGACACCGTGCTGCGGCGAGAGTTACACGCTGCATACAGGGGTCAAGAGCAGGGCGGGATTATCACGCCCAAGTCGATTCCCGACATACTCGTCATCACTAGCCCGGAAAGCGGAGCGAGGCACGGTTACGACACCTTTGAAGGGCTACAGGGAGACGGTTCTTTTCTCTACACGGGCGAAGGTCAGTACGGTCCGCAAGTATTCGCCCGCGGGAACACTGCGCTTCGAGACGCCGCCGAAAACGGCCGCCCCATCCGCCTGTTCACCAAACAGGGCACCTACGTCACCTACGTCGGGGAGTTCACCACTGGCGAGCCAACCTTCAGCATCGAGACAATCCCGGACTCCGACGGCAATCTTCGCGAAGGAATCATCTTCAAGCTCGTGCCGGTTGACGCCGATGTGGAAGCACTCGATGCGCCATCCCCGCCCGTCCCAGAAAGGGCGCAGACCTCGTCTTGGACACCTCCCGAGTCTTCGTCGTACGTCATCGGAGCACAACTCATCCCTGGCGAGCGCGTCGTCTCCCGAATCGAGTTCGAGTTGCAGAAGGACTTCGGGCAGTGGATCAGGTCCCGTGGTGAGACTCCCCAGCGTCTTCGCCTGACCTCTGCAGGAGCCGCGATCGAACCCGATCTTTACGTCTCAGAGTCAGGCTGGGTTGTCGAGGCGAAGAAGTCGCCCGCTCGCGAATACGTTCGCACCGCGATTGGACAAGTCCTCGACTACTCCCGGCTGGTTCGGGAGTCCGGCAGGCCCGGGATCCCCGTCATCTTGCTTCCCAGCAGACCAATCGCTCACCTCGAAGCCTTGCTGTCCGATCTGGGCATCCTTCTAGTGGTCCGCGATGACGAGGAGTTCATGGTCATCGATTAGGGTCCTCGGCTGCAAGTTCCGCGACTGCTGGCAGGTCCGGGGCGGCCCATTCAAGATCAGGCAGGTCGCTGTGACCAACCCAGCGCAGTTCATCATGGTCGAGACTCTGCGTCGGTGGCTCTCCAAGCACCTTGGCGCGAAGGCAAATGAGGCGGATCGTGCTCTCGCCGACCAAGGTCTCGTCGGTTCGAAGCGGGGCGATGACCTCGATGGAGGTGCTGAGCTCTTCTTGTATCTCTCGAACTAAAGCCTCGCTGTGCGTCTCACCCTTTTCGAGTTTGCCCCCGGGAAACTCCCACTTCCCTCCAGCCGCCTTCTCCGGTCGACGGCGGCACGCGAGGATCTTGCCGTCATACTCGATGATGGCTGCAACGACCTCGATAACACGGCTCTCGCTCACTATGCCTCCGAGAGCAAGCTAACAGGGAGCGTCCTCGGGGCCCCTACCCCAACCCTGCTAGCGTCGCATCATGCCGTCGCCGCAGACTCTCGCCGCCCTTCGGGCCTTCGTGGCCGAACGGGACTGGGACCAGTTCCACTCTGATGGCGCTCATCGAAATTCCCCAGAGTTGCTCATCGGAATTCCTCAGGTCGCGTGGTC
>NZ_QOAY01000178.1:0-6350 GCF_003314775.1 Microbacterium sp. H6
CACGAGGTCGGCGAGCGGGTCGATCGCCCGCTGCTCGAACCGGGCACCGGTGGCCTCGACCTGCGCCGAGAGGCCGTCGGGCGCCTCGCCGAACTGCCAGGTGACGCGGCCCGGGGCCGCGATCGCGATCGGACCGTGGCGGTAGTCCATCGACGGGTACGCCTCCGTCCATGACTGCGACGACTCGCGCAGCTTCAGCGCGGCCTCGTGGGCGAGGCCGATGGTCCAGCCGCGACCGAGGAACGTGTACTGCTCCGCGTCGCGCAGCTCGTCGTCGCCGTCCTCGGCGAGCACGGCCTCGGCGTCGGCGATGGCGCCGGAGAGGTCCTCACCGAGCGAGGCGCGGAAGAGGGCGAGGGCCGTGGTGGCGAAACGGGTCTGCACCACCGACTTCTCGTCGGCGAACGGCAGCAGCACGGCGTCGTCGACTAGCGAGACCAGCGGCGAGTCCGGGTCTCCGATCACGCCGACCGTGGGGATGCGCCCCTTGATGCGCTCGACGAGCTCGAGCACCTCGCTGGTGGTCCCTGAGCGGGTCAGGGCGACGACGGCGTCATACCCGCGGTCGAGGAAGGCCTCGGATGCCGCGTACGCGTCGGTCTCGCCGTGGCCGGCGGACTCGCGCAGCGCCGCGTACGACTGCGCCATGAACCACGAGGTACCGCAGCCCACGACGGCGATCCGGGCACCGGAAGCGGGGAGCAGCTCCTGCTCGGCCTTCAGGTCTGCGGCCCGAGTCCACATCTCGGGCTGGGAGTTGAGCTCTTCGCGCATGTGTGCGCCGGGCAGCGATTCAGTCATCGAGGTGCCTTTCTGGCGATATGTTGCATACTTGTGATCGTTTCAAGCTTGATTCGATCATAGTATGGCGTCGAATCGAGTCGTCAACAGCTTTACCTTGATTTGTTTGTTCTCCTGACAAATAATCGGACAAGTTCCACCCGAGCCCCGGCTTGAACGATCGCGGTTGCCTCCCGGCGAAGCGGTCACCCACGCACTGTCGCGTGATGTGCTTGCGACTGTGCACCACACCCCCTCCCGACGCGGCCCCGCCGCCGAGGGTTCGGACATCACAGTGAGGAATGCAATACACATGAAGAAGTCACTGCGGTTCGGCGCCGCCGCCATTGCGGCCGTCGCCACGCTCTCGCTCGCTTCGTGCGGGTTCGGCGGTTCTTCCGGCGACAGCGGCGACGCGGAAGGATCCACCACGCTCGACCTCCTCGTCCCGAGCTACTCCGACGGCACCAAGGCCAACTGGGAGACCGTGATCGACGGGTTCGAGAAGGCCAACCCCGACATCAAGGTCAAGCTCGAGGTGCAGTCGTGGGACAACCTCGAGAAGGTCGTCTCCACCAAGATCCAGGCCGGCGAGGCACCGGACATCTACAACGGCGGGCCTTTCGCGGGTTTCGTCGGCGATGAGCTGCTCTACCCGACGAAGGACGTCGTCTCGGACGACACCTACTCGGACTTCCAGGAGTCGTTCCTCAAGAACGCCGAGGTCGACGGCACCGCGTACGCCCTGCCGCTGATCGCCTCGGCTCGCGCCCTGTTCGTCAACAACGCGCTCCTCTCCCAGGCCGGTGTCGAGGCGCCGACCGACTGGGACTCGCTGCTCGACGCCGCGACCAAGGTCTCCGCGCTCGGGGGCGGAGTCGCCGGATACGGCATGCCGCTCGGATCGGAAGAGGCTCAGGCCGAGGCCGCCGTGTGGCTGTGGGGCGGCGGCGGATCGTTCGGCGACGCGTCGGAGATCACGATCGACACCCCGGAGAACCTGGTCGGAGCCGAGCAGATCAAGAAGATGATCGACGCCGGCGCGACCCAGGCCGACCCCGGGTCCACCCAGCGCTCCCCGCTGATGGACATCTTCATCCAGGGCAAGATCGGCATGCAGGTCGGCCTCCCGCCGACGGTCGGCCAGATCGAGGAGAACAACCCCGACCTGGACTACTCCATCGTCCCGATCCCGACGAAGGACGGCTCGCCGTTCACGCTCGGCGTCATGGACCAGCTGATGGCGTTCCAGAACGACGACGACAAGAAGGAAGCGATCACCAAGTTCTTCGACTACTACTACTCGGCAGACGTGTACGTGCCGTGGGTGCAGGCCGAGGGCTTCCTCCCCGTCACCAAGTCCGGCGCCGAGCAGCTCTCCGGCGAGGAGGCCCTCAAGCCGTTCCTCGACGTGCTGCCCGACGCGCAGTTCTACCCGTCGACGAACCCGAAGTGGTCCGCCGCCGACGGTGCGTTCAAGTCGCTGTTCGGCCAGCTGCAGTCGAAGCCGGCGCAGGACGTGCTGACCGAGATCCAGGCACAGGTCGACGCGGGCTGAGCCCGCTGATCGGAGAGGTTCGGGTACCCGAATGAGCCAGAAGACAGAGTCCTCGAACCTCGCGGGGGCGGCGAGCAGCCGCCCCCGCACTCCGAAGACCCCGGATGCCACGCGCGGCAGGCCGGGCGGAAAGGACCTCCTCCAGGCGCTGCCCTGGATCGCACCGGCGCTGCTTCTCATCTTCGGCGTGGTGCTGTTCCCCGCCGGGGTGATGTTCTTCAACTCCACGCGCGACATCTCCCTGTCCGGCCTCGACAAGGGCTCGGTGGGCTTCGACAACTTCGTGACGGTCTTCACCTTCACCGAGTTCTGGCCGATCTTCTTCCGCACGATCGTGTGGGTGGTCGCGGTGGTGACCCTCACGGTGGTGATCTCGCTCGGTCTGGCGCAGATCCTGAACAAGGCCTTCCCCGGGCGTCAGCTCGTGCGCATGGCCGTGATCGTGCCGTGGGCCGCCTCCGTCGTGATGACGACCATGGTGTTCTACTACAGCCTCGAACCGTACTTCGGCATCTTCAACAAGTTCCTCTACGACATCGGGCTCTCCGACGACGCGGTGGGCTACGGCTGGACGAAGAACCCTGCGACGGCCTTCACCTGGTCGATCGTGATCGCGATCTTCGTGTCGCTTCCCTTCACCACGTACACGATCCTCGCCGGGCTCCAGTCGGTCCCGGCCGATGCGATCGAAGCCGCGAAGATGGACGGCGCCGGCCCCGCGCGCACCTACTGGTCGATCGTGCTGCCCCAACTGCGCAGCGCCCTGGCCGTGGCGATCCTCATCAACATCATCAACGTGTTCAACTCGCTGCCGATCCTGAAGGTGATGACCGGCTCGATCCCGGGTTACGGCGCCGACACGATCATGACCCTGATCTTCAAGTACATCGAGCTGCAGAAGAAGGTCGACGTCGCGAGCGCCCTCTCCGTGGTGGCGTTCCTCATCGTCATCGTGATCGTCGCGGCGTACGTGAAGATCGTCAAGCCCATGAAGGAGGTCTGATCATGACCGTGACCGAGACCGAGCTCGTGACCACCGCGGGAGGCCGCGGCCGCCGCACCACCCCTCCGACCCCCGGACGCAAGCGCCGCTACACCGAAGACCAGGTGACGCTGCCCCGCGTGATCCTGCGCACGGTCGCCGGGTTCCTGGTGCTCGCGATCTTCGTGCTGCCGTACCTGATCATGTTCTTCGGCTCGGTGAAGACCAAGGCGCAGATCCGGTCCGTCGATCCCACCTACCTGCCGACCGAGTGGCACTGGGAGAACTACATCTCGATGTGGTCCACCCCCGAGACGCCCCTGCCGTACAACCTGATCTCGACCATCGTCATCGCCGTGTTCGCGACGCTGCTCGTGCTGCTGGTGTCACTTCCGGCGGCGTACTACACGGCACGCTTCAAGTTCCCCGGCCGCATGGTGTTCCTGTTCCTCGTGATCGTCACACAGATGCTGCAGCCGGCCGTGCTGACCTCCGGCCTGTTCCGCCAGTTCACCGTTCTCGGACTCGGCGACACCTGGATGGCGATGATCTTCATCAACGCGGCGTTCAACCTGTCGTTCGCGGTGTGGATCATGCACTCCTTCTTCGCGGGCATCCCCAAGGAGGTCGACGAGGCCGCGCAGATCGACGGAGCCGGACGCTTCACCGTGCTGTTCAAGATCAACCTGCCGCTGGTGTGGCCGGGCATCGTCACCGCGATCGTCTTCACGTTCGTCGCGTGCTGGAACGAGTTCGCCGCCTCGCTGGTGATCCTGTCGACCGACAAGAACCAGCCGCTGTCGGTCGCCCTGACCAAGTTCGTCGGTCAGTACGAGACCAGCTGGCAATACGTGTTCGGCGTCTCGATCGTCGCGATCCTGCCCGTGGTCATCCTGTTCATGCTCATCGAGAAGCGCCTCGTCGGCGGACTGACCGCCGGCAGCGTGAAGTGACCGCTGATGCACATCAGATATGACCCCGAAGTGGATGCCGCTTACCTCACGGTCGGGCGCGAAGTGCAAGCGGGGGAATCTGTTGCACAAGTACCGGAGATTCGAAACCCTCACGGAGTGGGGGAGATCATCCTTGATTTCGATGCAGATGGGCATCTTCTCGGTATCGAGATCCTTCAGGCATCGAAACTTCTTCGATCAGATGACCTTGATCGGGCCAAACGCATCTCGAGCGAACCTTCCTGATGACGTCTAGGTAAACCGCACGCGGGTCCACAGCAGGGTCGTCGCCGCCTCATCCCGGAGGTCGCGACGGCCCTGCCCTTTTCGGAACGAGTGCCCTAGCTGCGCGACGTGGATGCGGCGCGCAGCTGCTCCGGGTTCCACCGCACACCCAAGGCCGAGGTCAGGGCGGCCTGCGCCGCCCCGGCCGCGAGCGACACGCGAGGATCGGCGTAGCGCACCGGCACCTGGGCGGTCCCGCGAGCGGGGTACTCGGTCTCTTTCCGCACCCTGTCGAGGAAGCGCGGTCCGAGCTCGGTCGCGGGTCCCCCGATGACCACCTCGATCGGATCGAGCAGAGCGCTGATGAGCTTGACAGCCCTGGCCAGTGCACGTGCGCCCTCGTCGAGCTGCTCTTCGTCGGCCTGCGCGGCGAGCGCACGGATCTCGGACGCGTCCATGGCGTCGGAGAACTCCTCGCCCAGCATCGCGCCCAGGGCGGCGGCCGACTCGAGGCATCCGCGCTGACCGCATCGGCACGCACGGGCCGCCTCGCCGAACACGACCTGCACGTGCCCGATCTCCCCCGCACGGTCGCGGGGCCCCGGTGCCAGCTCGCCGTCGAGGGTGACGGCCGCACCGACGCCGCCACCGAGGTGGATGAAGAGCCGGTAGCCGGACGGCGACTCCTCCATGCCGGCTTCGGCGATGGCCTCAGCGTCGACGTCGTTGATCAGCAGCACCGGCGCACCGAGCACCCGCTCGAACCGCTCCGCGAGGGGGACGCCCTGCCACTTCAGCTGCACGCTCTCGAGCACCACACGTCCGTCGGTGGTGCCCGGCAGCTGCACGCCGGCGGCGAGGAGTCGACCGCCGAACTCCGCTGCCACGGTGGCGACGGCATCGTCGAGGGTTCGGTCGCGGTTCTCCACGGAGTAGTTCACGCGTCGGCCGTCCACTTCGGTGCCGTCGAGCGCGACGAGGGCGATGTCGGCATGACGAGGCTGGATCACCAGCACAAGGATCACGTGGTGACCCGCGTCGACGCTCAGGGTGGTCGCCCGCTTGCCGCCGGTGCTCGCCGCCTGCTCCCCCTCGACGATCAGCCGGTTCTCGATGAGCTCGGCCACCAGCGAAGACGCGGTGGCGGCGGTCAGACCGGTCGAGCGCGCGATGCCCGCGCGCGTCTGCGTTCCCGGGTTCCGGAAGACCAGCTGCAGTGCCCGCCGCAGGTTCGCGCGCCGAACGGACGCCTGGGTGTCGAGGCCGTCATCCGTGCTCAGCATGTGTTCCCGTTTCCGAGGCTCGCTCCTTGCGAGCTGTTGACAGATCGCCGCGCGATCCGTAGTCTCTCCCTAAGTTTATTCATTGAACTTAGTTGGTCAATGAACCTCATGCTCCGGACGGGCGAGTGCTGCACACACCGTCGCCCGTCCGGCACCTCCTTCTCAGCGGCTCTCGGCCGCTTCGGTGTGGTGGCGGATGACCTCCGCGACCACGAAGTTGAACCACTTCTCCGCGAACTCCGGATCCAGGTGCGCCTCCTCGGCGAGGGCACGCAGTCGTGCGACCTGCTGCTCCTCCCGGTTCGGGTCCGACGCCGGCATCTCGTGCTCCGCTTTCAGATGCCCGACCTGCTGGGTGGCGCGGAAGCGCTCCGCCAGCATGAAGATGAGTGCGGCGTCGATGTTGTCGATGGTGGCACGAAGACGGAGCAGTTCGGCCTTCGGGTCTTCGGCGGCGGTCATGCCCCCTACTCTAGAGCCGCGTGACAACCTGGTTTCGATCCGGGCCACCGCTATCGTGAGCACATGAGCAACGAAGAGTCGCCGGAAACCGCGCCGCACGACGAGGA
>NZ_QOAY01000007.1:0-7621 GCF_003314775.1 Microbacterium sp. H6
GGACGCCCGCCTGCACGCCCGCGCCCACACCCGCGAGCACGGCACCGACATCCCCGCCGTCGCCGACTGGCAATGGCCCCACCCCGACACCACCGACCCCACCCTCGGGAAGGAACCGAAATGAGCGACACCAGAACCGTGACCCTGCAGGTCAGCGGCATGATCCGCGCGACCTCCAAGAACGTCACCGAAGCCCACCTGAGCCGACAACCCGGAGTGATCGCCGTGGACGCGAACCCGGTCTCACAGACCGCGACCGTCACCTACGACCCCGAGACCACCTCGGTCGCCCACCTCCAGCAATGGGTCATCGACTGCGGGTATCACTGCGCCGGCCAGTCCGTCCCCGACCATATCTGCGACCCCGCGCACGACCCGCACGACGAGGGTGCGCACGACCACAGCGCCCACCACGGCCCCGCAGCTGAGGGCGCACAAGAACCGCACGCGAGTCACGACGCGCACGAGGGCCACACGGATGCCACGGGTCACGCCAGCCACGCGGGCCATAAGGGTCCTGCGGGCTATCACGACGACCCCGTCCACGACCACGCCGCTGGCCACGACCACACGCACGCCCCGTCGGCGACGGCGGATGACGGTGAGCATGCCGGTCACCACGTCGAGCACGCCGGTCACACCGCGGCCGCGGGTGGGCACGATCATGGTGCAGCGTCGGGTCACAGTGCGCAGGAGATGATGGGCCACGGTGGGCATCACGGCGGGATGTCGATGGACGCGATGATCCGCGACATGCGCAACCGGTTCCTGGTCGCGCTGATCCTGTCGATCCCGATCACCCTGTGGTCTCCGATCGGGCGGGAGGTGATCGGATTCGAGGTGCCGGCACCGTTCGGGCTGCGCGATGACGTGTTCATGCTGATCCTGTCGCTGCCGGTGATCTTCTACTCGGCGTGGATCTTCTTCGACGGCGCCTACCGGGCGCTGCGCGCGAAGACCCTCGACATGATGGTGCTCGTCGCAGTCGGTGTCGGCGCCGGCTGGCTGTACTCCCTCGCGGTCACCCTCACCGGCGGCGGTGAAGTGTTCTACGAAGCCGCCACGGTGCTTGCCACCTTCGTGCTGCTGGGGCATTGGGTGGAGATGCGCGCCCGCGGCGGCGCGAACGACGCCATCCGCACCCTCCTGGAGCTCGCACCCTCGCAGGCGGTCGTGATCCGTGACGGGCAGGAGGTCGAGATCCCCACCAGCGAGGTCGTCCCGGGGGATCTGATGCTGGTGCGGCCGGGGGCCAAGATCCCCACCGACGGTGTCGTGGAATCCGGAGAGTCCGAGGTGGACGAGTCGATGGTCACCGGCGAGTCCATGCCGGTGGACAAAGCGCCCGGGTCGGAGGTGATCGGAGCGACCGTGAACACCGTCGGCACCCTCCGCGTCACAGCCACCAAAGTCGGCTCGGACACGGCGTTGGCGCAGATCGTGAAGCTCGTGCAGGAGGCGCAGAACTCCAAAGCCCCCGGGCAGCGCCTCGCCGACCGGGCAGCGTTCTGGCTCGTCCTGGTCGCCCTGATCGGCGGCACCCTCACCTTCCTGGTGTGGCTGCTCGCCGGCGCTGCAATCCCGATGGCGATCCTGTTCGCTATCACCGTCGTCGTCATCACCTGCCCCGACGCGCTCGGCCTCGCCACCCCGACGGCGATCATGGTCGGCACCGGGCTCGGCGCGAAACGGGGCGTGTTGTTCAAGAACGCCTCCGGGATCGAAACCGCCGCCCACATCGACACGGTCGTGTTCGACAAGACCGGCACCCTCACCAAGGGGGAGCCGGAGGTCACCGACTACATCCCCGTCGGCGGCGACGAGCTCGAGACTCTCTCCCTCGCGGTCGCGTTGGAGCGGGAATCCGAGCATCCTCTGGCGAAAGCGATCGTGAATTACGCCGACGCCCGCGACATCCCCCGTCGCACCGCGACCGCGTTCCGAAACGTCACCGGGCAGGGCGCGATCGCCACCGTCGACGGTCGACAGGTCGTCCTCGGCAACCCGCGCCTTCTCACCGGGGAGGGGATCGACATCAGCGGGGTGCAGGCCGCTCAGCAGGACCTGGCTGGGTCCGGCCGCACCGCGATCCTGTTCGCCGTGGACGGGCAAGTCGCCGGGATCATCGGTCTCGCCGACGCACCCCGGGACACCGCAAAGACCGCGATCGACGCTCTCCACGAGCAGGGCGTCGAGGTCGCAATGCTCACCGGGGACAACAAGCCCACCGCCGACCGGATCGCCGCTCTCCTCGGCATCGACACCGTGATCGCGGATGTGCTCCCCGAGGACAAGTCCGCGAAGGTCGCCGAGCTGCAGAAGACGGGCAAGAAGGTCGCGATGGTCGGCGACGGCGTCAACGACGCCCCCGCCCTCGCCCAGGCCGACCTCGGCATCGCGATCGGCGCCGGCACCGACGTCGCCATCGAGACCGCCGACGTGGTCCTGATGCGCTCGGACCCGCTCGATGTTGCGATCGCACTCAAGATCGGCAAGGGCACACTGCGAAAGATGCGGCAGAACCTGGGCTGGGCCATCGGATACAACGCCGCCGCCCTCCCCATCGCCGCTGGCGTGTTCTATCCGGCGTTCGGGATCATGCTGTCCCCGGAGATCGCCGCCCTGTCGATGTCCGGTTCCTCCGTGATCGTCGCCGTCAACGCCCTCCTCCTCAAGCGGCTCCGCCTGCCCGCCCAGGCGCCCGCTGCGACGACCATGCAGAAGGAGCCCGAACATGCCTGACCGTCCGCTCTCTCCCACACCGTCCTCCCCGATGCTGCTGACCCGACGAGGTGTGCTCGGACTCGGACTGGGCGCCGTCGCGGCAGCCGTGCTCGCCTCCTGCACCCCCGCGCCGCAATGGGTGACACCCACCGGCGCAGCGGTGTCCGGCACGGAGAAGAACCGCGGCGGCACCGGCCGAGTCACCACCGTCGACCTCACCGCCGCCCCCACCACGCTCGACCTGGCCGGTACCGCCGCCGCCACCTGGGCGTTCGGAGGTATCCCCGCCCCGGTAATCCGGCTCACCGCAGGCGACACGCTGAAAGCGACCGTCCGCAACCAGCTCGACGCGGACACCTCCGTGCACTGGCACGGACTCGCCCTCCGCAACGACATGGATGGGGTCCCTCCGGTAACCCAAGCCCCCATCGCCCCGGGCGGACAGTTCGCATACGAGTTCGTCACCCCGCATCCGGGCACCTACTGGTTCCACCCCCACGTCGGCCCGCAACTGGACCACGGCCTCTACGGTGCGCTCATCATCGACGACCCGGACGAGAAGGTGACGTGGGACGACGAATGGGTGCTGATCCTCGACGACTGGCTCGACGGCGTCACCGCCACCCCGGACCAGGTCCTCACCGACCTCTCGAAGGGCATGGGAGACATGGGCGGGATGGGCGACATGTTCATGCGGATGGGGAACCTGCTGATGGGCGCCACCTCCGAGCTGCTCGGCGGCGACGCCGGCGACGTCTACTACCCGCAGTACCTTATCAACGGCAAACCCAAAGCCGACCCCGCCCAATTCACCGGCACTCCTGGTGCCCGGGTGCGGATCCGTGTCATCAACGCCGGCAGCGACACCGCGTTCCGGTTCGCGATCGGCGGCCACACCCTGACGATCACCCACACCGACGGGTTCCCGGTGGATCCTGTCGAGGTCGACAGTGTCCTGATCGGGATGGGCGAACGCTACGACCTGCAGGTCACCCTGGACGATGGGGTGTTCCCTGTCGTCGCCGACGCGGAAGGCAAGCAGGATCGCGCGTTCGCGCTCGTTCGCACCGCCGCTGGCACGGCTCCGGCCAGCGACGTCCCCGTCGCCGAGCTCGGCACCGGCAGGGTCGGCACCGCTGCCGGACTGAGCGCGACCGCCTCCGTCACCCTGCACCAGGCATCCCCCGACCGGGTCGTGCACCTCGCGCTGACCGGGGGGATGGAGGCGTACGACTGGGGGATCAATGGGCGCCGGTTCGACATGAACGACCCGTTGCGGGACGCGCACGCGGTCAGTATGGGGGAGCGGGTGCAGTTGCGGATCCGCAATGACACCGAGATGTGGCATCCGTTCCACCTGCACGGCCACACCTACCAGCACGCGAACGGCGGCCCCCGGAAGGACACCTCCATCATCCTCCCGGGCCAGACCCTGACAGTCGACTTCGACGCCGACAACCCCGGCCAGTGGGTCGCGCACTGCCACAACATCTACCACGCCGAGACCGGCATGACCACGGTGCTCGGATACCAGTCATGAACCGCGCGTTCATCCCCAGCACGGGAGGATGATCGCGCGGGCGATCGGACGGCGGCGGCGGACGTCAAGTCTAAGTGGACTTCCTACTCTTATGTAGGGATCTGCCATTTCGCGCGGAATCCTGCTGACGAAACTGCTGCCAATTAGCGTGGAATCCCCGAGTTCTCCGCCACCTTGACCGGGAACCTACATCATAGATGACGGATACGGGTCTGTCGAGAACGGCGAGCAGTGGGGTGAGGAAGACGGCCGAGAGATCATCTTCGAGACGCCAGCGTAAGCAGCAACCTTCGTCCCTACGCTTGTCCGATAGACGATCCGCTTGCAGGCGTCTATGTGCTGTGGTCGGAGGGGCCGGCAGCCGCGCGGTATCCACATCGGCTGGTTGCGAGACCTCAAGGCGGTGTGCGCGTCGAGCGCTACCCAGGTCGACGCGGCTCGGAGGCACGGAGCATCGATCGAGTTGCGAATGGGCCGGCTGCGACGGGGGTACCAGCGCAGAATCCCCCTAGGGTGGTCAAATGTCGACGACCTCCGCACGCCGCCGCGCGATCGGGGCGTCCGCGACCCTCTTGAGTGGCCCCGTCGATCTGCTCGACTTCCTTATTCCGCTCTGGGGGGGCGCGGTGCTCGGGCTCAGTACGTCTGTGGTCGGATGGCTGGTGGCCGCGGAGCTGGTGGTATCGGTGCTCATGCGACCGGTTGCCGGGTATCTCGCCGATTCGCGACCGCGCACCCGAGTCGCAGCGGTCGGAGCGTTCCTCTACAGCGCCAGCTGCGTGCTCTACGCGTTCGCGGATACGCCCGGGATGGCGTTCGTCGCGGCTGCCGTCGGCGGCGTCGCCGGCCCCCTGTTCTGGATCTCGCTGCGCGCCATCGCCGCCGAATACCTGTCGGACGACTCGGGGACGTTTGCAGGGCTGATGTCCTCCGAGGCCCTCGGATCCTGGATCTTCTGGGCGCCCGCGATGTTTCTCCTTGCATCCTACGGATACTCGGCCGTCTTCATCGGACTCGCCGCCGCGGCGATCGCCGCCGCGGTGCGCCTTCTGTTCGTGCCGAAGGAACCGCTCGTCGTGAGGGAAGAGTTCGCGGGCGGAACACGCGGACATGTCCGTCGACTCGCACCGCTCTTGGCGCTCGGTGTCTTCGTCACCGCCGCCGAGGCGGGCGTGGGTCTGGCGCTGCTCCTGCAGCTGCAAGCCCTGAACCTTCAGGTCTGGCAGATCGCGCTCGTTTACCTGCCGGGCGGTATCGCGCTCACGATTCTCCCGCGCCTCCTGCACGGTCTCGTCGAGCGATGGGGTCGCAAACCCGGCTACGCCGCCGCGTCCATCGCGTCTGCGGGGAGCGCAGCTGCGCTGGCGGTCTCCCCTCCAGTGATCGTCATAGCCGCGCTGTGGGTCTTCGTGTGTGCCGCGTTGGGCCTCCTCTACCCTCTGCAGAAGACCCTCGTCTCGGAGGCGAGCGGCGACCGCGTCGCCCGCGGGATGAGTCTGCAGGCGAACGCCGACACGATCGGCGCCGCGATCGGGGTGGTCGCTGCAGGCGCGTTGATCGCCGGTGGCTGGTGGGCTCCGGCGTACCTCGTGTTCTCCGCTGTCATCGCGAGCGGTACGGTCCTCGGCCCCTGGGCCATCGATCGCATAGGTCGGGATCGCCCACTGGCCGAGACTGCGGAGCAGTGACATGGCGAGCATCTGAGCGATCGCGTCGGCGACACATTTATTTCGATGGTGTCGCGGATGCTGGTAGCTTTCAGGGGTCCGTGCAGGAGTTTCGAGGAGGTGGTACCCGTGAACGAATCGACGTGGGTGCTCCCCACGGGAGTCACGGTCGGGCGATAGGTCGCCCGGGAGCGCCGCATCCTTGCAGCACTCCCGGAAGGCACGACCATGCACTTCACCTCCGAAACCCGCCTTGACCAGGGACCCATCGAACGCGAGTTCACCCTCGGCGACATTCCCGGCATCCTCTGGACACCACCCACCGCGTCGACGGCCGGCCCCGTTCCGCTCATCCTGTTGGGTCAGCCCGGCGGGCTCGGGCTACGGCGCATGCACCCCCGTCTGGAGGTCCGAGCACGCAGCGCCGCCGCACAGGGTTTCGCCTCGGTTGCTCTCGAACTGCCAGGTGCCGGAGACCGGCACCTGCTGCCGGGCGCGGAACAAGCCCGTGCCGACCTCGTGCGCGCGATCTCGGTGGGCGAGCGTCCCGATGACGACATCATCGACCGGCTCATCCTTCCCATCGTGGAGCGGGCAGTGCCGGAGTGGCAGGCCGCACTCGACGCAGTGCTTGGGCTTCCGGAGATCGGGGATCGGGTCGCCATCTCCGGCGGGGTCATCGCGGTCGCCGTGCGCCTGGCCGCGACCGATCGGCGCATTGCGGCCGCGGGCCTGTTCGCCGGAAGCTACGTGCCGCGATCGACCATGGACGAAGCGCGACGGATCACGATCCCCCTCCATGTGCTGCTGCAATGGGATGACGAGGGCAACGATCGACAGATGGCGCTCGATCTCTTCGATGCCTTCGCATCGACCGAGAAGACCCTCTACGCCAACATGGGCGGACACACCGGCGTCCCCTCATTCGCCAGCGAAGATGCCGCGCGCTTCTTCGCCCGCCATCTCGACTCGACAGGTGATTGATGTCCACCACGGATCGAGGACTGTAGGAATCTGCCGTTTCGCGTGGAACCTCGAACTCGAGATCACTGCCATTTGCCGTGGAATCCCGGCATCCTCCGCCATCTCGAGCGGGAACCTACACAACTGAGTGTAGGTTCCGCGGGGACTTAGCAAGATCCGCCGTAAGTTGGCGGTTGACTGGCATTGTTGCCACGTGTGTTGGATGACGTAGCGGTACCGGCGCCAAAGGGGGCGATGATGGGAGCTTCGCGGTATCTGTTCGATGACAATCCGGCGACGCAGGATCTCACCGGGCTGCGGGCGGTCGCGGTGGCGATCTCGAACGTTGTGGTCGATCGGCGGTTCGATACCGTCACGGTCGGGCTCAACTCGCCGTGGGGCGGAGGGAAGAGCACGGCGCTCAACCTGATCGAGACCGAGCTTCGGCGGCGCGATGACGTGATCGTGGTCGTAATCGATCCGTGGGAGTTTGTGGATTCGGGCGACCCGCGAGGCACCTTGATCAGTCGGGTGCTGGAGGGAATCTCGATCGAACTGAGTCGTCGCCGCGAGGAGGAGGCGCCCGGGGAGACCACGAAAGCGAAACTGGCGAGTGCCGCGGTGGATCTCATCTCCACGCTGGACGCTCTGCGTAGGCGGGTTTCGTGGAGCAAGGTGGCGCAGGTTGCGATCAAGTCGGCGGTGACTCTTACCCCCGATGTTGGAG
>NZ_QOAY01000007.1:7654-16337 GCF_003314775.1 Microbacterium sp. H6
CTCGTTGATGCGCTCATGCCCGAACCGGCAAAGGAACCTGCCGCGAAGGGGATGCGTGGGTTTCGGGAAGATTTTGGTGAGCTTCTGACACGGATGAGCGATTGCCGGGTGGTGGTGCTGATAGACGACCTGGACCGATCGCTCCCGGACGATGTGCTCGGGGCTCTGGAGGCCATCAAGCTTTTCCTTAGCGTGAAGGGCATGGCTTTCGTCATCGCGGCGGACGATGACTTCATCCGGGAGAGTCTTCGCGGGGCGCTGGACCGTCACGGAGGCGGTCGGGGGCGTTTCGCTGATCGGTACACCGAGAAGATCGTGCAGCTCCCGTTCACTCTGCCTCGCTTGTCGTCGGCGGACGCGGTCGCGTATCTCGCTGCGCTCTTCGTTCAGGCGGAGGCGGGGCGCGAGCATGCGGTCGCGGTCGCTGAGCGCGCATCAGCGCGGCGGGTCAAGGGTGAGGTTCCGTACGTGGCCGCGAACATGCATGAGACCATGCCGACGGATGAACACATCAGGCTCGCGAATCAGATCGTGCGCGGTATGAGTAGTTCGCGGCGTGAGACTCCCCGACAGTTGAAACGCTTCCTGAATAGCTTCGCCGTCCGCGCGGAGATGCTGGGGGCGCAGTTCGAGGGTTTCCCCGTCGATATCCTCATGAAGCTGTGGTTGCTCGAGCAGAATTATCCGCACCATTTCCGTGATCTTGTCGGGGTGAGCGAAGAGCAGCGCGGTCAGCTTCTGTCTGAATGGGAGGCCGGGGCGGGGGCGGTGCCTGCGGAGATCGCCGCGTGGGCGAGCGAACCACCCCGGGCCTCCGACGTCGTGGTGTGGGTCGACCGGTATGTGTCATTTGCGACGGCAACGGTGGCGACGCTCCAGTCGGCGGCGGTGCTGGACGACGGGCAGAGTCTGCATCTCGCGCAACTCACTGACACGAGCAGCCTGGTTCGCGCAGAGGCTATCGAGCGCATGGTGAGCATGCCGTCGACGGGCGACGAAGATGTCGCCCGTCACCTTGCGACGGCGATCGTGGGGGATCGGTCGGAGGCGGCGTTGGAGAGTCTGCAATCGCTCGCGCTGAAGCGCCCCGACCTGAAGCCCGCGATGAGCGAGGCGCTCCTCGATAACTTCGTCCTCCACGCACTCTCGGCCCAACACATCCCATGGCTCGCGGGGTCGTTCCCGGAAGTGCTGACCACCGTTCGGGGCCGGCAAGGGATCAGTAGCGAGCTCCTGGCCGCCATCGACGAGGAATCCTTGGGGGTGATTCTCTGATGGGCACCTCAAGCGCCTTCGGAGGCTCGGGAGCCTGGTCGGACACGGTCGACTCGCTCTACGACGCAGCGGACGGTATCAACAGCGGCGGGACTGAGCTGCCGGCCGCGGTCATGTCGGCCCTGGGGAAAGCCTTGGGGCGGGGAGACAGGCGAGGAAAGTCCTACAACGTTCGAGACCTGCTCCCGTCGCGCAGCGGCTCGGGGTCATCCGCATCGGGTGATGGACGCGATTCGGGCGGTGCGCCCTTCAGCCGTCAGGCGGCACGGGGTTCGCTGGTCCTGGAAGCGCTCGCTTCCATCGAAGTCGGCGAAGTTCCTCATCTCGTCGAGTACGGACTGGACTTCTCTTCGTTGGAGGGCCTCAGCGGCATCCGACTCTTCACCGAGCTAATCGGACTGATCCTCGGACCCGCCGCGCACCCGGACGATGCCGCATTGCGCCAGGCGCTACTGGCCACCATGCGCTCAGACGCGCAGGGCGCGGGCGGCCCACTCGCGGACACCATTGGCCGATTTGTCACAGAACTGGCGTGGAGGACCACCGTCGTCCAGCTGACAACGAGCGAACGTCGAGCATCGGTCGCAGGCAACGCGCTCGTTCAGCTGGAGCAGCGGGTAAAGACATACATCGGCGGCAAAGTCCGCCAGATCGCTGGCCAGCTGATGGCCGCCACGCCGCAGGCGGTCGCTGACTTCGCGTCGAATCTGGCAGCGAAAGCATGCCGCGTGTTCGGGAAAGGTGACCCGCAATGACCGTGCATCAGATCGAGGTTCTTCCGGCGGGAGGGCGATCGAGTCGTGTCGGTGTGCAGATGGAGTGGCCGCGCACCGGTTCACCCGCGACGACGATCGCCTCGACACTCATGTGGGATCTCGAAGAGTTCGCAGCAGCACCGCCGGCTGCACGGGACCTGTTCCGTATCACGGCCGCCGCGTATCTGGCAGACACCGCGACGCCGAAACCCGCCGTCTCTCTGCACCGCAACCTCGACTTGGTCGTCCACGTCGAGGACCCGGAGCCGTGGACGCACGGCGGTCTCACCGCCGTTGCCGACATCCTTCACTGGCTGACGGGGGATTCCTGGGCCCTCGGCCTGAAAGCCGCTCACGCAACACTGCCTCTTGCCATCGCTGAGCCCGCTGCACGCATCCAGCTTCTCTCGGGAGGTTTGGATTCTCTGTGCGGCGCCGTGATCGGTCTGCGTGACACGGGCGTCGATGTCCGGTTCGTGGGCCACCGGGATGCGTCCCGAGCCGTCCGGCACGCGCAGAACACGATTGCTGAAGCGATCGGGGATTCCCCGTACGACAGGCACGAGCTGTTCCTCCGAGACGCGGGGCAGCGAAAGAATCACGGCCCGCGCTCCCGCTCCCTGATGTTCATGACGCTCGGCGTAATGACCGCAGCCGCGCATTCTGCCGGTGAGATGTGGGTGCCGGAGAACGGGTTCACGAGCATCAATCCACCACTCGACCCCGGTCGCGGTGGCACCCTGACGACCCGGTCCACACACCCATACACATTCCACCTGGTGGGAGAGCTGCTGCGGTCGCTGGGCGTCGACGTGGTGATGCGCAACCCGTTCGAAGGCCTCACCAAGGGCGAACTCGTCGCGGCGGCGATCCCGGAGCTTCTGGATACCAGGTTCCTGCGCGCGACGGCGACATCGTTCTCCTGCGCAAAAGGAGGAACACAGTTCTACCACGGGGACTCCAATCACAACTGTGGGCTGTGTGTAGCCTGCGCGGTACGCCGCGGCGCCTTCCTCGGGGCAGGAGTCACCGATCCCACACCCTATGACTGTGAGGTGCTGAGCGGAGACGACCTGACCGCACTGGTGCATCATCGACGCCGCGATGTGATCACGCTGCGCGACGCCTCTGCTACCGGCATCTCAGATGACGCGATCCTGGGTTCGGCGATGTGGCCCCCGGGCACGAATTTTGACGAGGTGCTGAGTTTGGTCCAGCGCGGACTGGCAGAGTTGAGTCGTGTTCCCCTTCCCGCCCCTTGACTGTCACGCGCACATCGCTCCAGACGTGACGGCGGCCCAGGTCCGCACGCTCAACGGCGCACAAGTATTCGCCATGACTCGAACCCTGGGCGAGTTCGACGCTGCACGCACCAACCCTCAGACGGGCCTCCTCTGGGGCGTCGGAGTGCACCCCGGTGTTCCCCGAGCTCTCACGCAATGGTCAGAAAGGAGGTTCTCCGTGGCCGCGAAGGATGCCGTCCTGATCGGCGAGGTCGGACTCGATCGTCGAGGCGACAGCGCCACGCAGCAGACCATCTTCGAGACCATTCTCCGCACGGCACCGGCAACGTTGATCTCCGTGCACTCCACGGGAAAAGCGCGAAAGGTCGTGGAAGCGATGGAGAAGAACCCTCGCCCGGGCGTGATTCTGCACTGGTTCACGGGGACGCCCGAGGATGCCCAGCGGGCGGCGGCCGCCGGCTGCTATTTCTCCATCAACGCCGCGATGACTGATCAGCAGATGACGGCACTCCCGCTCGACCGAGTGCTCCCGGAGACAGATTTCCCCGCCTCACGGTCCCGCACCGGAGCTCGCGTACCTGGTGACATCGCCGCATTGGAGAAACGAGTGGCCACCCTCACCCACCAGTCTCTGGGCGAGGTGCGCCGGCGGTGGTACCGCAACCTTGCCACGCTGGCGGAGCGCGCGGACGTCCACCACCGATTGCCACCGGACCTTCAACACTTGATGTCGATCGCCCGCACCGACTGATCACCGCGGCGGGTCATCCATAACCCGACGCAACGATGGTCAGCGGGCGCGAATGTCGGGCGGGCTGTCCGGGATCAGCTCGTGCACGGAGACAGCGAGAACTTGCGCGATCGCGATCAGAGTGCGGAGCGTCGGATTCGCGGGACTACCCGGCCGGGACTCGCCCTTCTCATACTTCTGATACGTGTATCGCGTCAGGCCAGAGCGGTACGCGACGTCTTCTCGACTCAGCCCGCTACGCTCTCGGAGGGTGCGAAGCGTCGAGCGATCTCCGCATTTCGAGGGGCTGCCGCGACGGAGTGGCGGAGGCGGGACATGATCGCGTGGGATGCGGGGGTGATGTGGAGCCTCCGCGTGGGCGCACCTTTCGGGAGCAATCCCGCAAGTGGCGATGTTCGCACCGCGACGCGTCGGGGGCTGTTGTGGGAGGTACGTCGATGCAGCAGTCGTCGAGGGATGTGAGGAGGCCGAGTGGATAGCCACTATCCGAGTGCCGTGCACAGTGTCCTCGAGGGGATTGACCCGGGATGGCCTCGCGTGGTGGATGTGGGTGTCGGGTGGTGCTCGTCGAGGGGCGTACCGGGGAGGACGCCGCGTTGGCGCAGACCTTCCGCCGATGGACGGTGCTCGGGATGGACAGTTTCTCGTTGCAGACCCATGCCGATCAACGCGAATGGGCGCGATTGATGAGTTCGCTGAATAAGGCGATCGTTCTCGGTGAGGGCCATGAGCGGATGATCCAGAACCCGTCGACGTACATCTTCGTCCCCACCGGAGGCAACATCGGGTCTCTGATGGATCTGGTTCGCCGGGGGACGAGCCGAGCGATACGAACAGATCGTGAGTTCCTCGACCCGGAGTTGCTGGACACCATTCGATTGGACGAAGGAGCGGAGTCCGGTCGGGCAGATCGCGAGCGAAAATACCGGCGGATGCTCGAGCGTGAACGGGTCGACGACGAGCCGGGAGGCGACTGGTGAGCGGGGCAAGCTTCCACCGACAGTGACGTGCACCGGTTCTCGCGCACGGCGCCACTTCCCGTTCTCGCAGCTCTGCGTGCTGCAGGCGCTGATTTCCTCCAGCGGGTCGGGGTGCACGAGCCTGTCACGTGGTGCCCACCGTTCGAAATGGTGGCTGTCGAATCGCTCGCGGTCGCTTCGACGACGATTGAGGGACGACAGCAGTGGAAGCCTCGTCGCCCGACTCGAGGCGCTCCCGACGGGGAGCAGGCCATCTCGGTCCGGGAGCCCAACGCAGGAGGGGTGTCGAACAGGGCAGCCGCCCGAATGCTGGGCCCATCCCGACGGAGCATCGCCCGCACGCTTGCCGCGGATGGAGCCCTCGCGGAGCCCGGGAGGCCCGTGCAGTTTCGCATCGACCCGGACTGGTTGACCGAGCAGCATGGCGATCGCGGACGTAGCGTGGCCGATCTCGCGCGGGAGGTCGGGTGCAGGTGCCACGACGATCCGTCGACACCTCAGCTCGTGACACCACATGGCTGACCCGAATCCCCGGAAATATAGCTAGCCGAGACCAGTGCGAGTCGAGCACGAGGCGATCGTTCTGAGGGGACGCCGACGGAAGCTCACGACGTTCGCCCTGGCGGTGCTGTGCCGTACGTGACGGACAAGATGATCACCGGAGTGTCAGCGAGGGGGCGCATCCGGCCGTGAACGGAGATTTCACCCGCGGCTCAACCCTGGCTGGAAACTACCGTGGAAGGATGACAACAGCACGTAGCTCCTCCTCTCCCAGTGCGGGTTCGGCCTGGCTCAGGGCGGACTCTTCTCAAGCGCGGGTATACCCCCGGACCGATGCCGGAAGCAGTCTTCCGTGACGGGGCGCAGCAACGGGTCGCTCTGATATGCACTGGGCCCCTCGGTGTCAGATGGGCTCACGCCGGGGTCACCTCGCAGCTGCGTCCGCGCTAGCATGACGAAATGCGGAACCACTTGGGGACTGCGGCACTCGGTGTCGCCACGGCGCTTATTGTGTGGGCACTCACTGAGTGGCTCAACCTCCTCCCGTTGCCGTGGTCAGTCGCTTCGGGGATCGTCGCGGGTGTACTTGTTGCTGGCGTGGCGTTCCTGATCCTTCGTCGACGTGACCCTGCGAGTCACCGCGTAGCATCCGGGATTCGCGCTGGCGGAAGCGTCCGGATTGAAGATGTGACATCTACGACCCGTGGAAGCGCAACGGAATCATCCGAGGTCGCATCCGATGTTCGCTCCAAAGCCGATGTTGACATCTCAAAGGTTCGGGACGAGCGCAGTTGAGCGTGACTCACCTCAATTGGTCCTCGGAGTTGGATGCTGTCGTTGGGTTTCTTGACGGTCCAGGGGGTGTGCTTCACGTTCGGGGTGGCGTGGAGTGCATGCCCTCCGCGTTCGTTGGTGCGCTGACTGCTCACGCACAAGCCGCACCGCGGGGCCTGCTCACGGTGGTGATCGATCCCCACAATCAGTTGACAGGGAGTCCGCTCGCGGCGTTCCGTACGATCCTCCGCTCGGTCGGCCGGGATCGGCCGCTTCGGCCACCCAACAACGCGATTTCAGTGTCCGTAGCTAGCGACGTTCGTTCGCTGTTCGGCGACGTAAATATAAGCAACGTGACTGTCAACGTTGGCAGCATGAGCGAGTCCGAGGAGTTCGCGACGCTCTTAGAGTTGACGCAGGCTGAGATTGACGGCGGTCGCCGTTTTGCTGATCTCGTCGTGGTGTTCACCAACTGCCACGACATGGATTACTCGCTCCGCAAGGTTTTCTACTTCAGCTTGTGGGAGCCGATCCTGCGTCAGATGTCCGAGCTCGGAGCGAAGATGATCTTCCAGTACTCGCCATCGATGATGAAGACAGACACGCAGTCGCTGCCCCCAATCGCGAGTGACTCGGTCCTCCTTCCGGCCACTCTGGACGATGTCACGGATGAGTTCGCAGAGCTGGCTGTAAGTCTCGGGTGGGAAGAGAACCTCCACGATGGCGAAGTGCTGGCGCGCGGGGTGCTTGAGACAAGCACGGACGTAAGTCAGGTGTACTCTGCAATGGCACGGCTCGCCTTCCGGACGAGGGGTGACAGGTGATGTCCGCTACCGAGATCGAATCTAAGCCTGAGCTCATCGTTCTCGCAGCTGCGAGTTCCCAGACGGACGCGTTCGCACAGCGGGCTCTTCAGGCATTCGGGTTTTCGACCGATGTGCTTCTGCCGCTCACGATGTTCGGGTTTATCTCGCGCGCGGCGCATGAGTGGCAAATCGAGCCCGGGTTGCGGCGACGTGTTCTCGAGAAGGCTCCGCAATACCCAGAGCTCTGGCGGGCGGTGAACCGTCACTATCTTGAGTTGGCTGGTTCAGCGATGGAGGGGCTACCCGCATATCTCGCGACAGGGCCTGGGTTCGCGTACCACTCGACCGAGCTCGATCCGTCTGAGGGAGTCCATCGCTATCGGGAGGTGGCGGAGCTCGATGTCCTCGCGGCTAACGTGCAGGGCCTTCGTCTTGCCGATGAACAGGCTGAGCGTGGTCTCATTGAGGCGGATTCCCCGGACTTATTGTTCCTCCGAGCTATGACCTATTACCGGTCGCACCGACAGGCCGAGGGCATTGAGCTTCTTCGGGCTTTCATGGGCAACGACGATGGCTCGCGTGAGGTTGCGATTGCCCAGCACCTCGTGGCGCATTGGGATTGTCAGCGCGGAGACTTGAATGCCCAACAGGCTTCGAGAGTCCTTTTCAAGAAGAGTCTGAACAACGCCGTGAAGCGCGGGGATAAGTGGCATCAGGCGCAGGTCACGCATTCGATGGCGCTGTGCATAGCGAAACAACGACCAAAGTCAGCCTTGCAGGCCGCTAGCTTGTTGGAGTCGAGCCTTCAACTCTTGTCGGAAGCGGGCGATCAGTGGGGTCGCGCCAAGGTGCTTCATTCACTCGGCCAGGTACTCACCGACCAGCCAGCCGAGCATGCCCGCGCGCTCAAGTATCTCAATGAAAGCCGTGCAATCGGGTTGGCTCTGGGCTACCAGGGACATGTTCGGCTAGTCGACGAATCTCTAGCGGAGTGGCGAAGCCGTCGGCCGAGCGAGTCGACCCGACGCCGGCGCGCGAGAAAAAAGAAGTGATTCTGCCGAGCGCTCGTTATGTGGATTACACCGTGGTGATACGGCTGCCGAGAGCATCTCTTACTGGCATCAGCCACTGAGACCTGAGGCTTCCCGCAGAGCCGCAGCGCGCGGCGACCGCGCCATGGCACGATCTCGGGGGGTGAGCAGTCGCGTAAGCCGATACATAGACCAGCTGGTCGACCGCAGGTCTAGGGATCCGCCATTTCGCGCGGAAATTATTACCGACAATCACCGCCAACTGCCTGGGAAAAGCGGGCATTCTTTGCCATCTCGTCCGCGAACCTACACTGACCCGGGGATTCCGGCGCTGATCGCGTTCCACCTCTGAAGGTTGCCGACCGAAACGCATACGCTCACGCAACATCGGATGCGGTGGGGTGGACGTATGAACCCCTCTGCTCGCCCTCGCGCATCCTCCGGTCCCCGGCTGCTCGTCGCGGGTCTCGCAGCGTTGGCGGTCGTCGCCGTCACACTGACACCGTGATGGCGCTCATCGAAATTCCCCAGAGTTGCTCATCGGAATTCCTCAGGTCGCGTGGTCA
>NZ_QOAY01000116.1:0-4920 GCF_003314775.1 Microbacterium sp. H6
GCGGCCGTGACCCGCAGCGCCGTCGCGAGGTCGGCGTGCTTGATGGTCGCCTGATTGATCGACAGTCGCGGATCCGGAGTCTGCGCTTCGCGGGTCATGCGTCCACTCCGTTCACACGCAACATGCTGTGCCATCGCTCGCGGGCGAGGTCGGGCTGTTCGAGCGCGAGCGAGTCGTTCGCGAGCTCGACGATGCGGCTCAGATGCGGCAGGCTGCGCGCGGAATGCAGCCCGCCGACCATCTGGAACGCGGGCTGGTGCCCGTTCAACCAGGAGAGGAACGCCACACCCGTCTTGTAGTAGAAGGTGGGTGCCGCGAACACCTGCCTGCTCAGTGCCTCGGTCGGACCGAGGACCCGCCGGTACTCCGCAGCGTCACCCGCATCCAACGCCTGGATCGCCGCGGACGCGACAGGGGTGATCGCGGCGAAGGCTCCCAGCAGCGCGTCGGAGTGGGCACGGTCCGCAGCGCCGTCGATCAGGTCCACGTAGTTGAAGTCATCGCCGGTGAACATCCTGACCTCCTCGGGGAGGCGCGAGCGCACCGCGATCTCGGAGTCGGCGTTCAGCAGGCTCATCTTGACACCCGCGACCTTGCCAGGGCTCTCGGCGATGATCTGCAGCAGCACCTCGGACGCCGTCTGCCAATCCTCCGCACCGAAGTAGCCGGCGAGCTCGGGGTCGAAAGCCGTACCCAGCCAGTGCAGCACCACGGGGGTCGTCGCGCGCGAGAGCACCTCCCGATACACGCGACGGTAATCGGCGGCGTCGGCGGCGACACGGGCGAGGTGGCGCGAGGCCATCAGCACGGGTCCGGCGCCCTGCTCCTCGGTGAAGTGCAGCTGCTCGGTGTAGGCCGTGATCACCTGTTCGAGGGGGATGTGCGTCTCGGCGATGTGGTCGGTGTTGACGCCGACGACGACCGAACCGCCCTCCTCGCGCGCGACCTGAGCGCTGCGGGCGATCAGCTCACGGGTGGCTACGGCATCGAGACCCATGTTCCGCTGCGCCGTGTCCATCGCGTCGGCGACGCCGAGACCCCAGGAGTACACGTTGCGGCGGAAGGCGAGGGTGGAATCCCAGTCGATGTCGGCGGGCTGTCCCGGGGTGTTGTCGGCATGCACCTTCGGCACGACGTGTGCAGCGGCGTAGGCGACTCGACTCTGCAGCGGCGTCGTCGGGCGGGCGTATGCGCCCGAGTCGTTGAGGGCGGCGGCGAACGTCTCACCGCTGGGGCGGAGGAGGCGCAGAGTGCTCATGCGCGCCTCAGCCCAGGGTCAGCGGCGACAGGGCGATCTTGCGACCCTCGGCGCTGGAGGTCAGTCCCGCCTCGGCGAACTGCACACCCCGTGCACCGGCGAGCAGGTCGAACGGGTATTCGGTGCCCTCGACGTAGGAGACCAGATACTCCTGCCACTGCTGGCGGAAACCGTTGAGGAAGACGTCGTTGGTCGGCACGTCCTGCCAGTCGGCGTCGTAGTCGCGCGTGTCCTCGAGGTCGGGGTTCCACACGGGCTTCGGGGTGGCGTTGCGCGGCTGGATCTTCGCGCCGAACAGTCCGACCACGGCGGATCCGTGGGTGCCGTCGACCTGGAACTCGACGAGCTCGTCGCGGTTCACGCGCACGGTCCAGGAGGAGTTGATCTCGGCGATCACGCCGCCCTCGATCTCGAAGATCCCGTACGCAGCGTCCTCCGCAGTGGCGGTGTAGTGCTCGCCCTTCTCGTCCCAGCGGTCGGCGATGTGCACGGCGGCCTGCGCGTACACGCTCTTGACCTCGCCGAACAGGTTCTCCAGCACGTAGTTCCAGTGCGGGAACATGTCGGTGATGATGCCGCCGCCGTCCTCGGTGCGGTAGTTCCAGCTCGGACGCTGCGCGGGCTGCCAGTCGCCCTCGAACACCCAGTACCCGAACTCGCCGCGGACGGAGAGGATGCGGCCGAAGAATCCGGAGTCGATCAGGCGCTTGAGCTTCTGCAGACCGGGGAGATACAGCTTGTCGTGCACGACGCCGGTCTTGACGCCCGCCTCGTCCGCCAGGCGCGCGAGCTCGAGTGCCTCCTCGAGCGACTCCGCAGTGGGCTTCTCCGTGTAGATCGCCTTCCCTGCGGCGATGGCCTTGCGGATCGCGGAGGCGCGGGCCTTGGTCACGAGGAAGTCGGCGTAGATCTCCCACTGCGGGTCGGCGAGCGCCGCGTCGAGATCGGTCGTGTAGTCGTCGATGCCGTGCTTCGCCGCCAGCTCGGCCAGCTTGGCCTCGTTGCGTCCGACCAGGATCGGCTTCACCGTGATGCGGGAGCCGTCGGCGAGTTCGATGCCGCCCTCCTCGCGGATCGCGAGGATCGAGCGCACCAGATGCTGCCGGTAGCCCATGCGCCCGGAGACGCCGTTCATGATGATCCCGATCTCGCGGGTGTTCGCCTGTGCCATGGTGTTCCGTTTCTGTCGCAGGAGGCCGTCGGTGCGCTTCCCCGGTGGTCGGACCTGCTGGTCGGCCACCAGATGGGAAAACGCTTTCCGGCATCATGGCACGACATCGAGGCGAACTGCAACAGGCGCATCAGGAGGGTGTGACGGTCAGCGCGATGTCGTGCTGGCGCGCTCGACGAGCTCGGTTCCGACGACCGAGGCGGCGCGAGCCTTCGACACCCCTTCGATGGCGTCGATCAACGACGAGACCGCGCACTGGGCGAGGGCCGTGAAGTCCTGCCGGATGGTGGTCAGTGGAGGGCGGTAGTTCGCCGCATCCGGCACGTCGTCGAAGCCGATCACGCTGACATCCTCCGGCACCCGGCGCCCCGCGTCGGAGAGCGCGCGCAGCAAGCCCAGCGCCATCTGGTCGTTGGCGGAGAAGACCGCGGTGGCCGCCGTCAGTGCAGCTGCCGCCCGGTGGCCCGAATCGGCGCTCCAGTCACCCCGGACGACGGGCGGAGCATCGATGACGGCAGCGGCGAGGGTCTCGCGCCAGCCCCGTTCCCGCTCCATGGCGGCGAAGGAGTCGGCGGGACCGGCGAGGTGATGGACCGTGGAGTGCCCGAGCTCCAGGAGCCGTTCCGTGGCCGCCGCTGCGCCACCGGCATGATCGCTGTGCACCGAGGCGAAGCCGGCCTCGGTCGGGGCGTCGACGACCACGAGCCTGAGCCCGCTCGGGCGCTCGGTGTCGGAGACCAGGGCCGACGCCTCGTTCAGGACGATCGCGCCGTCCACCTCTTGCTCGGCGAGCCGGTCGAACGCCTCACCGATGCCCCGGGCGGCGGTCACCAGCGTGAGGGCGTATCCGCGCTCCGCCGCCGCCTCCGCCGTCGCCTGGAGCATGCGGGAGTTGCCGACCGTCGAGAGCGTGGTGACGACGAGTCCGATGGTCTGCGAACGCCCGGTGCGCAGGGCGCGGGCCGCGCGGTGCGGGCGGTATCCGAGCTCGGCCATCGCGGTCTCGACACGCGCTCTGGTATCGGGGTCCACGCGGGGGCTGCCGTTGACGACACGGGAGACCGTCTGACCCGAGACGCCGGCGCGCTCGGCGACCATGGCCATCGACACCCGGCGGGAGGACGAACGCCCGCGGTCGGAACCGGGCACGTCGACGACTTCTCCGCCACTCCCGCGTGCTCGCACCCGCCGCCTCCGTCCCGCGCACGGTGGATGCGCGACTCGCTCGTGTTGACGTTATCACGGGGCTGCGCCTACCATGTTTACGTGAACACGCCCGAGCTTCCGGAGACGCGCACCGAGACCCTCGGCGCCGGCGTCGTCAAACGCGCCACCACCCTCGCCGACGGCCGCGATCTGATCTACTACGACGACCCGGGGACGACACTCGGACCGGAGCGCTCCGTGGATGCCCGCACCCTCGACCCTCGACCCGACACCGCGACCATGCGCCTCGACGTGCTCACCGGCGACTGGATCACGGTGGCCGCGAACCGGCAGAACCGCGTGATGATGCCGGGTTCGGATGCCGACCCCCTGGCCCCGCAGACGCCGAGCAATCCGTCGGAGGTGCCGTCCCGCTACGACGTCGCGGTGTTCGAGAACCGCTCCCCCGCATTCGGTCCTGCTCTCACCGAGGCGGTGGGCACCGCACCGCAGGCTGCGAATGCTCCCCGCGGTCTCGACGACCTCGTCACCCTGGGCCTCGGTCGCACGCGCACCTCGGTCGGACGCTGCGAGGTCGTCTGCTTCAGCCCCGAGCACGCAGGCTCCTTCGGCACGCAGTCGGTCACCCGCGCGCGCACCGTGATCGAGGCGTGGGCCGACCGCACGGCCGCGCTCTCCCGGCTGCCCGGCATCGAGCAGATCTTCCCGTTCGAGAACCGCGGCGAGGCGATCGGCGTGACGCTGCCCCACCCGCACGGCCAGATCTACGCCTACCCGTACGTGACCCCGCGCACCGCTCGCGTGCTGGAGTCGATCGACCGCACGGCGCCCGACCTCTTCCAGCGCATCCTGGATTCCGAGCAGGCGTCCGAGCGCGTCGTGTTCCGGGGCGAGCACTGGACGGCGTTCGTGCCGTTCGCCGCGCGCTGGCCGCTCGAGGTGCACCTGATGCCGCACCGTCACGTGGCGGATTTCGCCGAGACCTCGGCGGCCGAGCGGGACGAACTCGCACCCCTGTACCTGCGTCTGCTGCGCGGCGTCGACGCCCTCTACGACTCCCCCACCCCGTACATCGCCGCCTGGCATCAGGCACCGGTGCACGTGGGCCGCGACACCGTGCGCCTGCACCTGCAGCTGACGAGCCCGCGCCGTGCCGCCGACAAGCTGAAGTTCCTCGCCGGCTCGGAGGCCGCGATGTGGGCGTGGGCGGCAGAGGTGCCGCCGGAGGTCGGAGCCGCGCGACTCCGCGAGGCCATCGAGCGCACAGCAGACGACCAGACCGATCCGGGAGCCTCCGCATGACCGCCGCACACGACGACGCCGC
>NZ_QOAY01000116.1:4987-9893 GCF_003314775.1 Microbacterium sp. H6
GACGACGCCGCACACGATGACGCCGGATCCCTGTTCGCGCGCCTCACCGGCCGCGAGCCGGACGGATTCTGGTCGGCACCCGGACGCGTGAACCTCATCGGCGAGCACACCGACTACAACGACGGGTTCGTGCTGCCGTTCGCCATCCCGCAGCGCACGGTGGCCGCCGTCGGCCTGCGCGACGACGACCGGGTCCGAGTCGCCTCCACCTTCGCCGAGGAGCCGGTCGAGGTCGACCTGGACGATCTGGATCGGCTCTTCCCCACCCCCGCGGGCGCCCACCCTGCCGTCCCCGAATGGGCCGCGTACCCCCTCGGAGTCGCCTGGGCGATGCGACAGGCCGCGACGGAGAGCGGGCCCTTCGGAGGATTCGACCTCACCATCGCGTCCGACGTGCCCGTCGGGGCGGGACTCTCCTCGTCCGCCGCGATCGAGGGCGCGACGGCTTCCGCGCTGAACGACCTGTGGAACACCGGCTTCGACGGCACGCACCTCGCCCGCATCGGGCGCCGTGCCGAGAACGAAGCGGTGGGCGCGCCGACCGGCATCATGGACCAGATGGCGTCGATGCTCGGTCAGCCCGACACCGCGATCTTCCTCGACTGCCGCTCGTTGGACGCCGAACTCGTCCCACTCGCCGTCGCCGAGACGGGCCTCGCGATGCTCGTGATCGACACGCGCGTGAAGCACGCCCACTCCACCGGCGGCTATCGCGAGAGGCGCGCTTCCTGCGAGCTCGGCGCCTCGCTCCTGGGTGTGCCGGCACTGCGCGACGTCACGGTGGACGACCTGCCGCGGGCGCAGGGTCTGATGGACGACGTGACCTTCCGCCGCGTGCGCCACATCGTGACCGAGAACCAGCGGGTGCTCGACACGGTGCGGGTGCTGCGCGAGCGGGGCGTGCGAGCGATCGGCGACTTCCTGGTCGCCTCGCACGCATCGATGCGGGACGACTTCGAGATCTCGACCCCCGAGCTCGACACGGCCGTCGACACCGCCCTGGCCGCCGGCGCCCTGGGGGCGCGGATGACGGGCGGCGGTTTCGGCGGTGCGGCGATCGCTCTGGTCGAAGCGTCCGACGTCGCCTCGGTTTCGGAGGCCGTGAGGGATTCCTTCGCGGCGCACGGGTTCGTGGAACCCCTGCTGTTCGCGGTCCTCCCCTCAGCCGGTCCTCGGCGCGACGCATGACAGAATGATCCATCGGGCCGCGACGAATCCGCGGCAGGAGAGGAAGCAATGTCCTGGATCGTGACCGGCGGGGCCGGCTACATCGGCTCCCACGTCGTGCGTGCGCTTGCGAACGCGGGGCTCACGCCTGTCGTGCTCGACGACCTCTCCAGCGGTGTCCCGTCTTTCGTGCCCGAAGGCGTGGAGTTCGTGCAGGGCAGCATCCTCGACCGCGCGCTCGTCGAGAGCACGCTGCGCGAGCATGACGCCGAAGGGGTGATCCACGTCGCCGGCTTCAAGTACGCCGGCGTCTCGGTGCAGCGCCCCCTGCACACCTATGCGCAGAACGTCGACGGCACACGCGTGATCCTCGAGGCCATGGAGTCCGCCGGTGTCGCGAACATCGTCTTCTCCTCGTCCGCCGCGGTGTACGGCACCCCAGACGTCGCCCTCGTCGTCGAGGACACCGCCAAGAAGCCTGCCAGCCCCTACGGGGAATCCAAGCTCATCGGCGAGTGGCTGCTGCGCGACCAGGCGATCGCGACGGCGGACTCGGAGCGCCCGCTGCGGCACACCTCGCTGCGGTACTTCAACGTGGTGGGATCCGCCGATCCGACGGTCTACGACGTCAGCCCGCACAACCTGTTCCCCATCGTGTTCGAGGCGCTGATCGCGGGGAAGACCCCGCGCATCAACGGCGACGACTACGACACGGAAGACGGGACGAACGTACGCGACTACGTGCACGTCGGCGACATCGCGGCCGCCCACGTCGCGGCGGCCCAGCGCCTCACGTCCGGCCAGCCCCTCGAAGCGGCATACAACCTCGGCTCCGGCGACGGCCTCAGCGTGAAGCAGATCATGGATGCCGTCGCCCGCGTGACCGGAATCGACTTCACCCCCGAAGTCGGCCCCCGGCGCCCCGGAGACCCCGACCGCATCGTGGCGACGGGCGAGCTCGCCGCACGCGACCTCGACTGGACCATGCGGTACTCGGTGGACGAGATGGTGCGCACGGGCTGGGAGGCCCGACAGGCAGCTCGCCCCTGACGGTCAGACGTCGCGAGTGCGGATCGGGTACGCCCAGAAGCACAGCCAGGCGACGGCCGTGAACCCGAGCGGGATCACCGCGAGCATCAGCCGGATGCCTCCGTCGACACTGTCCGGCTGTGCGTCGCCGAGAGTGGCATCGAACCCGGCAGCGTTCAGCACCACTGCGGCGACGATCGCCTGCAGCACGACCGAGCCACGGACCACGAATCCGTTCACCCCGAAGTAGGCGCCTTCTCGACGGTGCCCGGTGCGGGTCGCGTCATCGTCGATGATCTGCGCGAGCATGACCTCGAGCAGCTGCAGCAGACCCCCGACACCCACACCGACGGCCACGCCGACCAGCGCAGCGCCGAGCACGGTCGAGGGGGCGAGATAGCCGAGAACGGCCGTCCCGAACACCGCGACGCTCCACAGCATGGCCGTGCGCGGCGAGGTGCGGCGGACGACCGCGCTCCACAACACGATCGAGGGGATCGCGGTCACGAAGATCGCCCCGAGCAGCAGACTGCCCTCTCCCTCCGGCGCGTGCAGCGAGTAGCGTACGTAGAAGGGGACGGCGGCGAGGATCACGGCGATCGACGTCTGCACGAACAGCGAGCCGAGGACGTACGGGACGAACGCACGGTTGCGGAAGGTATAGGTCAGCTGATCACGCCAGCGCATGGCCTCCCCCGGGTTGTCGGGCGATGACGACTCCGCTGATGTCTGCGGCGTCCGGCGCTCGATCATGCCTCCGAGGAACGACCACACGAGCAGCACGAGACAGACGGCCCCGAGCACCATGGCCATTCCCGGCCAGCCGATGGCGCCGTACAGGGCGGGAGCGCCGGCCGTGCCGAGCACCATGCCGAGGATCGCGAAGATCTGTCGCGGCACGTTGCCGCGGGCCCGCTCCTCGGTGGTGCGGAAGATCTCAGGGAACAGCGCCGAGATGTTCAGCACCACCACCACGAAGGCCACGTCGTAGACGGCCACGACGACGAGGAACCAGACGATGAGGCCGGTGACCGGGAGCTCCGGCGGCATCCAGACCAGCGCGAAGGCGACGACGAGTGGCGCGATGCCCAGGCCGATCCACGGGATGCGCCGACCCCAGGGCGTGCGCAGCCGGTCGGAGATCGTGCCGACGACGGGGTTCAGCACGGCGTTCAGCACCCCGTGGGCGATCATGGCGATCGCCACGCCCGTCGCCGGGACCGCGAGGTGCGAGACGTAGAAGTAGACGACGAAGGCCGAGAAGGTCTGCGCCATCAGTTGCGTCGGGAAGCCGGATGCGCCGAAGGCGATCGTCTGCACTCTGGTGGGCGCCGCATCCAGTCGTCGGTCGCGTACGCGTTCGCGCAGAGAGGTCACCGGGCGCTGCCCCTCTGCAGGTCTCGCAGGTCGCGCCAGCCGATGCGCACGAGCGCCTCATCCTCGATGGCCTGCAGCACGACCGGGTCGCTCAGCAGACGCAGCTCATAGCCGCGCTTCCTCGCGCTGAAGTCGACGGCCGCGCGGAGCTCGTCGTCGTCGACCATCGGATGCAGGTAGATCTCGGTGACTCCGGCCGGCACCGCCCGCAGCAGCGCGATGAAACCGGCTCGCACCTCCTCATACGTCTCCTCGTCGGGTGCGCCTTCGCGCAGGAGTTCGAACGGATGCGACCAGAGGCGATCGATGATCTCGACGCCGGACGCGTCGGCGGCCGCTGCGGCGCGATCGAGCTGAGCCTGCAGGGCGGGGTTCTCGCCCACGCCGTCCATGCTGCGGGGCAGCCGGAAGGGCAGGCCGTGCCGTGCGGCGAGTTCGAAGACCGGCTGCAGGAAGTCCCGTCCCGTCACGAGCCCGTAGACCGACCCCATGTGGTTGTCGAGGTGCGTCACATCCACGCCGGCATCGAGCGCGGTCTGCAGTTGGGCGGAGAGTTCGGCGGCGACATCCTCGTCTGAGGCGTTCTGCTCGACGGAGAGCACATCGGTCGGGAAAAATCCCGCAGCGTCGACGAGGCTCGTGTCCGAGCCGGTGAGCGGACGCCACCGGTAGCGCGCCCATTCGCTCGTGAGCACGAGATGCACACCGACGTCGAGATCCGGACGGGAGGCGGCGAAGGCGAGCGCTTCGGGCGACCAGGAGCACGGGACCATCACGGTGCTCGAGTCGATGCGCGAGGACGTGAGCAGGTCGACGATGGCGGTGTTCGCGGCATGGCACATGCCGAAGTCATCCGCATTGAGGATGATGGCCCGCGTGCCGGGCGCGAGTCCGAGGCGGTCGGCGAGTTCGGAGGGTGCGGTCATCGGATGATCCTGTCGGTGGTCGAGCGGCGTTGCTCGGAGGCGTGGCGTGGTGCCGGTGAGTGGGCTTCGGCGGTCGAGTCAGGGTGGTCGTTCAGCGGCCACCCTTGGGTGCGGGCGTGAGGATGCGGCTGAAGAGGTCGCTGCGGAGCGCTGCCGCGGCTTGGTCGACCGCACCGATGAGCGGAGCCTCGGTGCCGAACGACGAGACCAGGAACCGGAGCGGAAGCTGCGCCTCGTACTCGGCGGCGATGCGCTCGATCGCGGCGACGAGGGCCGGGTGTGCGGCCTTGCCGCTGAGGATGAACGCCTCGGGGTCGAGCACCAGCCCCACGGTGCCCGCGACGAGGACGATGCGGCGGGCGAGCTCTGACACGATCTGGACAGCCGCCTCGTCTCCGCGCTCGGCT
>NZ_QOAY01000116.1:9919-12135 GCF_003314775.1 Microbacterium sp. H6
TTCCAGATGGTCGTCGAGCGACGCATCGGGGTCTCGTCCGACGCCGAGAGCCAGGTCTCCGACCACCGCGTCGCCGGCGAGGGGCGCACCGATCGGGATGGGCGTCTGCGGCAAGTACATGACTTCGCCTGCGACGCCGGAGAACCCGCGGTGGAGTTCCCCGTCGATGACGATGCCTGCACCGAGCCCGTCGTCGAGCAGCAGCAGCGCGAAGCTCGCGAGCGTGCCGCCTTCACCGCCCGTGAGCTCGGCGAGGGCTGCGAGGTTGACGTCGTTCTCGACGCGGACGGGGCAGTCCAGGGCCGTGGAAAGAGCCGAGCGGAAGAGGCCGCCGTCGGGGCCGAAGTCGTCTCGGATGCCTCCGTCCGCCGTGACGATGCCGGGGACTCCGACCACCGCCAGGTGCACGGCCGCTTTCGCCGCATTCACCGAGCGCCGGCAGCGTTCCACGAGCCCGACGATGTGGGCCACGCGGTCATCCGTTTCGGCGAAGGGCCCGTGTTCCTCCGCCTGCACAGTGCCGGTCGCGTCGACCAGCACGACGTGGGCGGCGTGATGATCGACGTGCACCGCCGCGGCGAAACCGAGCCGGGGGTGCAGGGCGACGCGTCCTGCAGCAGGACCCCTCGTGTCACGGTCGATGCCCGCGGGGGCGACGGCACCGGCATTCTCGAGCATCCGCAGCACCTGGGTCACCGCCGTCCGTGAGAGTCCGGTGGTCGACATCAGGTCCGAACGGGTCTGCGGACCGCTGCGCGCGAGAGCTTCGAGGATCGCGCGGCCGTTGAGCGTGCGGAGCAGGCCCTGCGGTCCCGCGAGTGGTCTGGACATAGGGGTTGCGGGGTCGCCTCTCTTCGTCGCGTCGTGCACCACTGGCTGTGCCGGGCGCAGTGCCCGCAAGCATGCCACATCGTGTCGCACCAGTCGACACCCCGGACCGGTTCCGTCGGACCGCATGCGCGCAGAACCCGGCACCGGCACAGGCACAGGCACAGGCACATCTCCTCCTTCACCTCCACCTCCACCTCCACTGCCACCTCCACCTCCACCTCCACCTCCACCTCCACCTCCACTGACACCATCACCAAAGGTTCCGCTGCCACCATCACCAAAGGTTCCGCTGCCACCGGGTTTCATGTCCGCAGCAGCTCCTCGCGTCGAACCGTCGGTCGGGAACGAGCAGCGCTGGTCGGTCGTGGTGTTCGCCATCGCCGGCTCGGATCCCACCAGGCAGGGCCGCGGACGGAGGGTGCGCCATGTCGCATCCGGATCTCCCATCCACTGGTGGGGAGGGTTCGGTGGTGGTGCCAGCACAGCGCGACGCCGTTGTCGGTATGAGTCGCTCCACCGCGGGCGTGCTCGTCCACGTGATGGATCTCGCACCAGGCCGCGGGCACATGGCAGCCGGGGATGAGGCATTCACGGTCGCGGAGAGTGATCGCCCGGCGTTGATGGGCATTGAAGATGCGGTCGGAGGTGTGGATTCCGATGATGCGCCCAGCCGGGTCGAACAGGACCCGCTGCACGCCGCCCCCGCACGCGGTGTGCGCGGCGACTCCGGTGGACACGGGGGTGTCGATCCCTTCGATGCGAGCCCATCCGGAACCGGTGGCGTAGTCCTCGGCGGTGACGGTGACGACCAGCGTCGGTGCGGCACCTCCCAGGCGGGGCGTGTCATCGTGACGTGCAGCGATGGAGAGCACGGCGGCGAGCGTGTCGTGCTGCTTCTGCGCGCGCGTCCGGGGGTCGATCGTCCGCACCGGGTCCTCGGATGGCAGGAAGCCATGATCCGCCCCCTCGACCTCCGGCGAAGAGGTGCGCGCCGTGTCGGAGGGCCGGAAAGCGACACCAGGTTGCGGCGGGCCGTCGACCTTCGGGTTCAGGTACGCGTCGAAGAGGCGTCGCAGCTGTCCTGCGACCTTGGGGAGCAGCCCACCCCGGATCGGGATCACCCCGTCCTTGGCCCGACCGAGGACGATCCCCCGCGCCCGCATGGCGATCTCGTCCGCAGGCTCGGCACCATCCGGATCGAGATACTGCACCATCACCTGCGCCAGCACCCGCAGGTCTTCCGGAGTCGCCGGAGGAGCGGTGTCGTCGTCGACCCCCGACTCCGCACCGCCGTGGTCATCCGCGCGCTGCTCGGCGACCGGAAGCCCGCGCGCATACGCCGCCAACTCCGCATCGGCCCGCAACCTGTCCGCCGTCCCCACCCT
>NZ_QOAY01000116.1:12176-13230 GCF_003314775.1 Microbacterium sp. H6
GCCGGCCCGTTCGATCGGACCGATCGCCGCGAGAACCCCGTCGACCCCCACCGTCCCGTCGAGGAGGGACGCGCGCAATGCCGGCCACCGTGCCGGCAACCAGCCGCCCGACGTCAGATCGACCTCCCGCCGCACCGCCCTCGCGGCCTTCACGACCCGGGTGGCACCCGTCGCATCCACCCGCAGCACCCGCTGCAGAAGCTCGCCGACGGTTCGGCACCCGAAGAGGCCGCAGAACGCGAGGTCGCCCGAACCCGCCGGGCGTGACTCCACCGATGCGACGACCCCCACCACCACGGCCTCCACGCGCCGCTGCGCTTCACCCGCCATTCGCAGCAGCTCCATCTTCGATTCGTCGCTCAAACCCACCACCGCCTCGGAACGCAGCACCGCATCCAGGTCGGCGACGACCTGGCTGAGCGCATCCACAGGAGTGTTCATACCCGAAGTCAACTCGGGGCCACCGACATTCATCCCGGGATAAGCCCAGTTCAGAGCAATATTCCAGAACACAGATAGAGGCCTCCAACACTCCACCAAGCCGGCGGAAAGCGAGTACTCCACAGCTGCCGCGCACCGAGAAGCCAGGGCACCCCGAGCACTCCGCACGGGATGCAGAATCGACACACCGCTGGCGTCACGCTCTCCGCGGATATCGACGGAGGACAGAGCGCGGCGAAGGCCACATCGATGCCGACGCGTCCGATCTCGATTTGACGCTCGCGAGTTCACGAATTAAATTACAGATCGGTAACGGTGGCATCCGGGGGGATCGACCGCCGCGTACATCTGCCTCCCGGAAGGATCCCGTCACGAATTCCCTGCCCCCCGAGCGCGCTCACGAAGCCTCGGAAGCTCCGACAGAAGTCCCCGATCCGACTCGACCGCTTCTCCGTCGTCATCGTCGACGCCAGGCGACCGCAGACGCGCACTCCTCCCTTCCGTCGAACGCCGCCGACACGCTCCCCCTCGCCGACGCGACCTCTTCGTCCGCCGAAGCCCTCGTGCCCGAAGCCCGCCCCGCACCCGAAGCAGGCCTCGCACCCGAAGCCCG
>NZ_QOAY01000225.1:0-335 GCF_003314775.1 Microbacterium sp. H6
GGCGCCGCGCGCCCGCCCCTTCGATGCGCGTCGGGCCATCAGGGCCAGCGCGAAGCGAGCGATCGCCGAGAAGGCCCTGCGCCTCGTCCCCGCCCAGGGGAGTGTCGCCTTCGATGCCTCCTCGACGGTCAACATGCTCGCGTCGGCGATCGGGCCGCGCGCAGGGCTCACCGTCTACACGAACTCGTTCGAGTCGTTCCAGGTGCTGCAGCCGCTGGACGGCGTCACCGCGGTTATCTCCGGCGGCACGGCCGAGCCCACCACGGGCAGTCTCGTCGGGCCGATCGCCCGCCGGAGCATGCGCTCGGTCTACTTCGACGCGTTCTTCTCCTCGG
>NZ_QOAY01000225.1:354-1630 GCF_003314775.1 Microbacterium sp. H6
GATGCGCTCGACGGTGCCGACGGCACGTCCGAGGTGTCGGTCGAAGAGGCCGAGCTGAAGCAGGCGATGGCCGCGAACGCCGGAACGACGGTCGTGTGCGTCGACTCCAGCAAGCTCGGCCGTCGCTCGGTGGCCCGCGCGCTCGACGGCGATGAGATCTCCGTGCTGATCACGGAGCTCGATCCCGCGGACGAGCGGCTGGATGCCTTCCGAGGGATCGCGGACATCCTCTGATCACCGGAACCCTTCTCCTTGACGTCGGTTCGTGTTATCTTTCACATGAAGTAACAGTATGAGTGTGCACGGTCGTGTGCACCGCCCCTGTCTTGGAGAGTCATGACCAACGCCACCGCCGCCGCTCTGATCGCCCGGTCGAACCGCCTCGGCGCCGACCCGAAGAACACCAACTACGCCGGCGGGAACACCTCCGCGAAGGGCACCGAGATCGATCCGGTGACGGGGCAGCCGGTCGAGCTGATGTGGGTCAAGGGTTCGGGTGGCGACCTGGGCACGCTGACCGAGCAGGGCCTCGCGGTGCTGCGCCTCGACCGCATGCGCGCTCTCGTCGACGTGTACCCCGGGCTCGACCGCGAGGACGAGATGGTCGCCGCGTTCGACTACTGCCTGCACGGCAAGGGCGGGGCTGCGCCGTCGATCGACACCGCCATGCACGGCCTGGTCGACGCCGCCCACGTCGACCACCTGCACCCCGACTCGGGCATCGCGATCGCCACCGCGGCCGACGGAGAAGCGCTGACCGCGAAGATCTTCGGTGAGAAGGTCGTCTGGGTGCCGTGGCGGCGGCCCGGCTTCCAGCTCGGACTCGACATCGCCGAGATCAAGAAGCAGAACCCGCAGGCGATCGGCTGCATCCTCGGCGGACACGGCATCACCGCCTGGGCCGGCACCTCGGAGGAGGCGGAGGCGAACTCCCTCTGGATCATCGACACCGCAGCCGCCTACATCGCGGAGAACGGCAAGGCCGATCCGTTCGGCGGCGTCCGCTCGGGCTTCGAGGCCCTCCCGGCTGGGGATCGGCGTGGGCGCGCGGCGGCCCTCGCCGGCACGATCCGCGGCATCGCCTCGACCGACAAGCCGATGGTCGGGCACTTCACCGATGCCGACGTGGTGCTCGACTTCGTGGCCTCCGAGAAGGCGCCGACGCTCGCCGCCCTCGGTACCAGCTGCCCCGACCACTTCCTGCGCACCAAGGTCAAGCCGCTGATCCTCGACCTGCCGGCCACCGCATCCGTCGAGGAGCAGATCGCCCGCCTGC
>NZ_QOAY01000225.1:1677-3036 GCF_003314775.1 Microbacterium sp. H6
CGAGCTGCACGCGCAGTACCGCACCGACTACCAGGCCTACTACGACGCGCATGCCACGGCCGAGTCGCCCGCCATCCGCGGCGCCGACCCGCTCATCGTGCTGATCCCCGGCGTGGGCATGTTCTCGTACGGGGCCAACAAGCAGACCGCCCGCGTCGCCGGCGAGTTCTATGTGAACGCGATCAACGTGATGCGCGGCGCCGAAGCGCTCTCGACGTACGCTCCGATCTCGGATGCCGAGAAGTTCGACATCGAGTACTGGGCGCTGGAGGAGGCCAAGCTGCAGCGGATGCCGAAGCCGAAGTCGCACCAGGGACGCATCGCCTTCGTCACCGGTGCCGCCTCCGGCATCGGCAAGGCCATCGCCACCCGTCTCGCCGCCGAGGGTGCGTGCGTCGTGATCGCCGACCTCGACCTCGAGAAGGCGCAGGCGGCGGCCGCCGAGCTGGGGAACACCGATGTCGCGATCGGCATCGCCGCGAACGTAGCGGATGCCGACGCTGTCCAGGCCGCGTTGAACGAGGCTGTGCTCGCCTTCGGCGGCGTCGACCTCGTGGTCAACAACGCCGGGCTCTCGCTGTCGAAGCCGCTGCTGGAGACCACGGAGAAGGACTGGGATCTGCAGCACGACGTGATGGCGAAGGGGTCGTTCCTGGTCTCGAAGGCCGCCGCTCGGGTGCTCATCGACCAGAAGCTCGGCGGCGACATCATCTACATCTCGTCGAAGAACTCGGTCTTCGCAGGACCCAACAACATCGCCTACTCCGCGACCAAGGCCGACCAGGCACACCAGGTGCGGCTGCTCGCGGTCGAGCTCGGCGAGTACGGTATCCGTGTGAACGGCATCAACCCCGACGGCGTGGTCCGCGGCTCGGGCATCTTCGCCTCCGGGTGGGGTGCGAACCGTGCCGCCACCTACGAGGTCAAGGAGGAAGACCTCGGTCAGTACTACGCCAACCGCACGATCCTCAAGCGCGAGGTCGTGCCCGAGAACGTGGCGGACGCGGTGTACGTGCTGACCGGTCCCGAGCTCAGCCGCACCACGGGCCTGCACATCCCGGTCGACTCCGGCGTCGCCGCGGCGTTCCTGCGATGAGCGTGCGCGCGGTCGCGGCCGTCGATCTCGGGGCGACCAGCGGCCGCGTGATGATCGGGCGGATCGGGGAGGGGCGGCTCGAGCTCGAACTCGTGTCCCGCTTCCCGAACGGTCCCGTGGAGCGGGAGGACGGACTGCACTGGGACTTCGACGCCCTATATGCGCACGTCGTGGACGGGCTGGCGGAGGCGGTGCGGCGGGAGCCGACGATCGAGAGCATCGGGATCGACTCCTGGGCCGTCGACTACGGCCTGCTCGCGGAC
>NZ_QOAY01000225.1:3072-4166 GCF_003314775.1 Microbacterium sp. H6
GTTCTCCTCGCCGAGCCGTTTCACTACCGCGACTCCCGCACGGCTCAGGGCGTCGCCGAGGTGCACGCCATCGTGCCGTTCTCTGAGCTGTACGCTCGCAACGGCCTGCAGTTCCTGCCGTTCAACACCCTGTACCAGTACCGGGTGGACGAACGGATGACCGCGGCCGACACCGTGCTCCTCCTCCCCGATCTGGTCGCATTCCTCCTCACCGGTGCCAGCGTCGCCGAGCGCACGAACGCCTCCACGACGGGGCTGCTGAGCATCGACGACGGTGATTGGGACACCGACCTCGCGACGCGCATCGGCATCCCGCCGCGTCTCCTGCCTCCGTTGGTCGACCCCGGCGCGGTGATCGGGTCGCTGCAGCCCGAGCTCGCCGAACTCGTCGGCAAGGCTCTCCCCGTGATCGCCGTCGGGTCGCACGACACCGCCTCTGCCGTCGTCGCCGTCCCCATGACATCGCCCTCAGCCGCCTACATCTCGTGCGGCACGTGGGGCCTGGTGGGTCTGGAACTGGCGGAGCCCGTGCTGACGGATGCGGCGCGCGAGGCGAACTTCACGCACGAGCTCGGCGTAGACGGTCGATACCGCTTCCTGCACAACGTCACCGGCCTGTGGCTGCTGAGTGAGAGCGTGCGGGCGTGGGAAGCTCAGGACGGTGCACGCATCGACCTGACCGAGCTGCTCGCGGAGGCGGCCGCCGTATCGGACGACGTACCGCTGTTCGATGCGAACGATCCTTCGCTCAGTGCACCCGGCGACATGCCCAGCCGCATCGCGACGCTGGTCGAGGCGTCAGGAGCATCCGCTCCGACGGAGCGAGCCGTGTTCACGCGCAGCATCGTGGAGAGTATCGCCGCGGCGTTCGCCGAGACCGTGCGAGCGGCGTCCGACCTCTCCGGGCGTGAGGTCGACGTGATCCACCTCGTCGGCGGCGGATCCTTGAACGCGCTCCTCTGCCAGGCCATCGCCGATCGTTCGGCCCTGCCGGTGCTGGCCGGCCCCGTCGAGGCGACCGCGCTCGGCAACGTGCTCGTGCAGGCGCGTGCGCTGGGCGCAGCGGTCACCGACCTGGAGGGGCTGCGCGAGCT
>NZ_QOAY01000304.1:0-21362 GCF_003314775.1 Microbacterium sp. H6
CCACGACCTCGAACTCCTGGATCTGCGCCGGCCGCACCGGGGTGAGGTGGATCATGCAGATCAGCTCGCCGCGCTCGCCGGGGATCGACCAGGTGATGTCGGCCGGTGTCGCCGCGGAGACGACTTCTGGCGTGCCGAGGTCGTCGCGCAGCGGACCCACCAGGGCGATGAGCTCCTCGATCGCGGCCCGGCGCTGGAGGAGCGGGCGGTCGAAGTCGATGTTGTCGGCGAAGATCGCGGCAGCGGCGTCGTCATCCCAGGACCGGATCAGCGCGTCGGCCGCGGACATCAGCCGACGTGTCTCCGGCCACGGCTGCACGGTGCGGGCGGGGGCGTCGTGAAAGGCGAGTGCGCGGAACAGCGCCTCCTCCGAGAGGGCGACCGGGTTGCTCCGGTGGCTGTTCGTGAAGATGACGATGCCCATGCCGGACCCCGCGTGCCACACCATGTTCAGGATGAACCCCGGGAGGCCGCCGCTGTGCGTGACGATGCGTCCGCGGTGCAGGTCTTCGCGCACGAAGAGGCCGAGCGCGTAGCCGCCGGCGACGAACTTCCAGGAGCCGTCGGGGCGGGCCTGCAGCGAGGGGATGTCGACCTGATGGATGCGCTGCAGCTCTCGTCGTGAAGCCCGGCTCACCACGGCATCGTCGCTGCCAGGCAGTGTCGATGCCGCGAGGAACCTGACCCAGACACTGAGGTCGTTGATGGTCGACTGCATGCCACCGGCCGCGGCCATGGCGTCGGACACTTCCGACGGGAAGCCCACCCAGTCGCCCGCGGTGTCCAGCGAGTAGCCGACCGCCCTCGCGAAGCCGCCCTCCGGGGCGCGGTTGTCGAACCACGTGCTGTTCATCCCCAGCGGGCGCAGGATCTCATCGGTGACCCAGTCCTCGACACGGCGGCCCACGGCTGTGCCCACCGCGAGACCGGCCATCGTGAAGCCGATGTTGGAGTACTCGAAGGCGCTTCCGGGGTGGGTGCTGTAGTTGAAGCCGGGTCTGATCCGTTCGACCAGCTCCGCTTCGGAGAGGCCGAGAAACGGGTCGACCCAGGAGTTGTCCTCGGTGAGACCGCCGCCCATGCTGAGCAGCTGTCGCAGGGTCGGGGCGATCGCCGGTTCCTCGCCCACGGTCCCGTGCCATTCGGGGTAGAAGTCGGTGATGGGAGCCTCCAGGTCGAGGAGGCCGCGGTCGCGGGCGAGCAGGGCACCGAGCGCGACGAAGCTCTTGGTCATCGAGGCGATCGGGAAGACGGTGTCGGCGTCGGGAGACGTGCCTTCGTCGTCGGCGGTGCCGAACCCGCGCGTGTGCTCCAGGCCGTCGGGTCCGACGAGGCCGTACACCAGACCAGGCGACTGACCCGCGGCCGTGTACTGCCCGAAGAACGCGTCGAGCTGATCGACGAGCGGCACGACGAGGGTTTCGCTGGACATGGAGACTCCCTTGTTCTCGCGGTCGGCATTCGGCCGTCGCGCTGGTTCGTCTCCACACTCGCGTGTGCCGGGCTCGAAGTCATGTCCGCGGGCACCGAGTGTCGGCTCCTGCTTGTGCGAGGTGACGAAGAAGCGGCTCGGAGCGGGCTGGCCGGGACCCCGTCTACCCGGCAGTCTCCCGCATCGCGGGCCGGGTGAGCTTCGGGATCAGTACCGGAGTCTGTTCGCGGTAGGCGACGTAGTCGGCCCGGTCGCCCCACTTCTTCTCGGCGCGCGCTTCGAGCAGGGGGATGCCGCTGACGCGGGTGAGCAGCAGGATCACGAACAGGGGGGAGAGCAGCGCGACCCACTGCCATCCGACGAGCACGGGGGCAGCGGTGAGGAAGACGCCCACCCAGATGACGATCTCGCCGAAGTAGTTCGGGTGACGGGACCGCGACCATAGGCCGGTGCGGATGAACTCGTCCCGGTTGCGCGGGTCGGCGCGGAACGCCGACTTCTGGGCGTCGGCGACGATCTCGATCACCATGCCGAGGGCCCAGACGACGATGCCGACGACGGTCAGCCATCCGATCGGCGCGCGGGAGGAGGCATCCGCACTGATCGCGATCCAGGCGGCGGCCGCGGTCAGCGACACCCACGCACCCTGGATCACCCACACCTGCAGGAACCGCAGCGGCGACCCCTTGATCTGGTCGAAGCGCCCGTCGGATCCGGCCTTGTGCACGCGCAGGGCCAGGAACGAGCCGAGGCGCGCGGCCCACAGCATGACCATCGCCGCCAGGATCCAGCTCCGCGGGTCGGGCATCGGCGCCAGCAGGACGAGTGCTGCGGAGATCACGAAGAACGTGAGGCTGCCCGTCAGGTCGAAGAACCGTTCGGTCTGCAGCAGCATCGCGGGGATGAACGCGATGACCTGGATCGCGAAGGCCGCAGCGACGGCGAGGGCGAACAGCGGCACGCCGCCGATGGTCGCACCGCCCTGGCTGCCGGCGATCGCGACGAGCGCGCCGACCACGAGGGCGACGACGATCGCGATGAGAGAGGAGCGCGAGGAGGTCGGACGGGTGGGGGTGGGGGAGGACATGGTGTGCTTTCCGATTCTCAGAGGTACAGGTCTTCGACGGCGACGGCGGCGCGATCCAGCACGACGCTCCGCTTCAGCTTCATGGTGGGGGTGACGAGTCCACGGTCGTCGAGGTCGGCGAAGACGACGCTGAACCGGCGGACCTGCTCGCTGCGCGCGACGAGCGCGTTGGCCTCGTCGACGGACCGCTGCAGGTGAGCGTGCAGGGCCGGGTCGTCCACCGTGCGGATGTCGGTCGGGCTGGTCGTGCTGGTCGAGGGGATGCGGCTGCCCTGCGCTTCGGCCCAGGCACCGGCCTGCTCCGGATCGAGCACCAGCAGCGCGGAGAGATACGGCTTCCCCTCGCCGACCATCACCGCGTGCGAGACGAGCGGATTCGCCTCGACCGCGCTCTCCCAGCGGGTCGGCACGATGGTCTTGCCGTTCGAGGTGACGATCACGTCTTTGAGCCGTCCGTCGAGGATCAGCCTTCCCTGCTCGTCGAGCCGCCCGAGATCACCGGTGCGGAAGAAGCCGTCGATGAACGCACCGTCGTCGTGCGCGGGGTCCCGGTACCCGTCGAAGACGCCGATGCCGCGGGCGAGCACTTCGCCCTCGTCACTGATGCGGACCGTGAGCCCTGGCAGCGGTGCGCCGACGGTTCCCGAGGCGATGCGCCCTGGCAGGTTGCCGGTGAGCGGTGCGGTCGTCTCGGTCAGTCCGTAGCCCTCGATGACGGGAACCCCGATGCCGCGGAAGAACAGCGAGAGGTCGGCGTCGAGGGCGGCGCCGCCCGACAGGATGTAGCCGACCCGCCCGCCCATCACCGTGCGAAGGCGGCCGTAGAACAGTGCATCGAAGAGGCGGTGGCGCAGGCGCAGGCCGACGGTGCGTGCGGCGCCACGACCGGCATCGACTCGCTCGGCGCTGCGGCCCCACGCGATGGCCGTCGCCTCGGCATGCGCCCAGATCTTCGTGAGTCCCTTGTCGGCGGCCTTGCCCGCGGCGGCCGCCTGGATCTTCTGCAGCACCCGCGGCACGACCACCAGGAACGTCGGTCGGAGGGTGTCGAGCGTGGCGACGACGGTCGAAGGGTCGGACAGGTGCGCGATGCGCATGCCGCTGGCGAGGCAGATCAGCTGCAGGCCGCGCGCGAGCACGTGAGCGAGCGGGAGGAAGATGACCGTGTTGCCGGACTCGTTCACGATCTCGCGGTAGGCCGCGGCGATGTTCAGCACCTGACCGAGGAAGTTGCGATGCGTGAGCACGACGCCCTTGGGCTCGCCCGTCGTTCCCGAGGTGTAGACGATCGTCGCGGGGTCACCCTGCGTTGCTGCCGTCCTGCGGGCCTCGAGCTTTTCGTCGGTCACGTCGATGCCGCGGGCGGCCAGGTCGAGGAGGGTCCACGGCGAGGTCTCGGCGCTCATCACCCACGCCCCGAGGGTGACTCCGCCGGCGTGCGAGAGCGCCGACTCGAGCAGCGCCGCATGTTCGGTCGTACCGCCGATGGCCAGGCGCACACCGGCATCCGCGACGATCGCGTCCACCTGTGACCCCGACGAGGTCTCGTAGATCGGCACGACGACAGCACCGGCGTACCAGGCCGCGAGGTCGGCGACGGCCCATTCGTAGCGGGTGGGCGCCATGATCGCGATGGGGTCGCCGATTCGGATGCCCTGGGCGATGAACCCCTTCGCCAGAGCGCGCACCTCGTCCTCGAACGCGCGGGTGGTGACCGGCCGCCAGGAGCCCGTCGACGCGTCCTCGACCTCGAACGCCACATGGTCCGGTGCGGCGGCGGCCCGCGTAGCCAGCAGGTCGGTGACGTTGCGGTGGCCGTCGAGGGCGGCGAGCGGTGGTGTCGACGATTCGATCATCGTGGCTTCTCTCGGTCGTGCGGACGGCGCGGAGGGCGCACGAAATCGCCCTTCCTGTCTCTGTTCGGAACCGATGACGATTCGGATGGGATGCTTTTTCGCGGCCGTCCAGGCATCGAGAACGGGAAAGCGATCTGCCAGTATGGCGTCATGTCCGGCACGCAGAAGGTCGCCCCCGCGCTCGTCGTGATCGGTGTGACCGCCGCAGTGCTCGTCGGGTGCACCTCGCCGGTGGCAGTCCAGACGCCCAAGGCATCCGCTCCCGCGGTCGACCTCCGGACGGCGGCCGAGGCTGCCTCGACGCCGAAACCGACGGAACCGGAAAGATGCTCCGGCATGTCAGAGGTCTACAGCGACGGCGACGGTCTGTATTGGGAGCGCCACGGAACGCTCCGTGATCTCGGCGCGCGCGAGTTCGCGCGGGGCGAGGTGACAGTCGATGAGGACGGCACCCCGGTGACGTATACCGTCGAGCCCGGCGACGTCGAAGCCGTGGTCGCTGAACGGCTCTGCGCGTACCCGAACCTCGGCTCCATGAACCACCGGCGGGATATCCACCCTGGGCAGGTGCTCTGGCTCACGCCCGACCCCGATCTTCCCTGGGTGCCGTACTACAACCCTCATGACGCCCCCGGTGGGTTCCAGCAGATTCCTTACCAGCAGGCCATCGAGTCCGCGGGCGCGGCGGTCGATGCCGGTGACGTGGACACCGTGCGGGCGATCTGGAACGGCACGCTCAAGGGCATGTTCGCGACCCAGGAGACCATCGACGCCGTTCAGAAGGTGGTCGATTCCGGCGACCTCGAAGCGCTCCGCCAGCTCTTCTCCTGACGCCGCTCGGTCACGGACCCTTCGGCGGGGAGAGCTCGGTAAGTCACACGTGGAGGGGCTGACGGGAATCGAACCCGCGCTGTCTGCTTGGGAAGCAGAAGTTCCCAAATGCACCACAGGCTCCTGATCTAGGCCACCTCGCTCTGCGGCTCTGCCGCCCCGTAATTCCGGGCAACTTCGCTGCTTTGCGGCGGTGCTTCCGTCAGTCTACAACGTCGTCGATCTGCACGGATCTGCGGCGGAATCGGGTCGGTTTGTACGTTTCTCCGTCGTTTCTCCGTTGACCGCAGGAGCGATAACTGCCGTCGCGTCTAGCGGTGGTGTCACGTCTCCGGCGATGGCGACGGCCGGGGTCACCGGATCAGGTCCGGACGCTCGGCGCCGATGCGCCTGAGCAGACCCGACTTTCTCGCAACCACGACCAACGACAGGCAGTTCGCGCGACCGCGCTCACCGATCGGAGAGGCGGAGCTAAGTGCACGACCGTCGAGGATCACGCCATCGGTCATGACGTCACCGGGCTCGTCTACCACTCAGATGTCAGCGATCTAGCTAGAAGTCGTACAGGCGCTTACGGGCATCGAATGCCGTGCGTCCACCTTCCAACAGGTCTTCGGCGTACTTTCGCACCTTCGGGTTGTCGAGCGATCCGACGCCGTCGGTCGCTGTGCGGCCGTGCTGACCGTCAGCTTCGAGAGTTACGACCAACTCGGCGTCGCCCAGGACGGGCACGTTCGCGTTGTGCGTGCTCACAATTAGCTGTCGGGTGCCTTTGAGGGATCGCAGCTTTTGAACGACGCCGTCGTATACGAATCGGTTGTCGAGGTCATCTTCTGGTTGGTCGATGACAAGCGGACTCATTGATGCGCCGAGTAAGAGCAGCAACAGTGCAGTCGCTCGCTGGCCTTTTGAGAGATCCTCAAGGCGGCGCCACTCCACCGGCGCACCCTTGGAGGCAACGTTGAGTTGCACCTCGACAGCGAGGCCGACTGACTGCTCTTCCAGTTCTCTGAACAACGGTTCTCCGGTGTCCACGATGGCCTTCGCTTGTGCGCCAGTGATGCTCAGCCCCGTTAGCGCGTCCAACCCCGACCGCGCGGCAGTTACGAACGTCGCCACATTGAAGTCATCGCGATCGATGGCGGCGAACACCTGGCCGCGCTGGGTTGTGAAGTGGTGGGAGATCACGGCCTTGATATGGCTGCGATCGGGTGATGCGATCGGCTTAACAATCACAGCTCCCGTCGTAGCGGCGTTGGATGCCTTGATGGCGTCCTTGAGTTGGTTCGCGATCTGCTTGTCAATGTCAGCCAGCGAGCGAAGCAACTTCGTTCTCTCGCCGGTCAGCTTCTTGTACGCCTTCTCGAAGACGGTTCGCTTCTCGGCACGTTTTGTGAGCCGATTGAGGTTGGCCTGCAGAGTCAGGTACTCATCTGGCTTGTGTCCTTGCTCGACCAGTTCGCGCAGCACCGCAGAGACACCGTTGCTCTCGGTCTTTGTCGTAGACTCCCACGACTGCCTGGTCGCCTCGATCTGCGTCTTGGTGTCAGCAATGGCGGCCTGCACGGATGAGGTTGCCTGCTCAAGAGCAGTGGCGAGTTGCCCGAGTACCGGAGCGAGTTGCTCCAGAGTCGTCTTGCGGGGGGAGTCCTTGACGTCGGCCAGCTCGGCGCGAAGCTCCTCGACAACCGCTTCGATACCCCACTCGCTCACCAGATTCTCAACGGTTTGCACCCGTTCGGAGGCATCAGTCAGGACGGCGCCATCCTTGTCCAATCGAGTCTTCTGGTCAAGCTTCGCCGCAAGATCGGTCTTGTCGAACGCTTCCATGCTTTCGGAGAGGCGGGGGATGTCCGCGAGTTCGGTCTCAAGCGCCTCCCGGTCTCGTTCGTGCTTGGCGAGTGCATCACGGTTATCCGCCAGATCCTTTAGGACGTCGTCTCGCTCGGCAGGCGACGCTGGCCTGCCGGCGACGCGTGCGACAAGCTCAGCCATCAGGTCTTTGTCCTGAGCGAGCTCGGCCAATTCGTGCTGACCGAAGATCTCGAGGTTACCGACGATGTCGCGTGGGCGCTGGTTCGTCTGCGTGCCGCTGGAGTCACGAACGATCGCCGGGCTGTTCGTTGTGCGTTCGATAGTAAAACGCGCCGGGCTAGGTGACACCACGTCGACGACGAGCGAGATGACCGTTCCCGCGCCAAGCACGTTCTTGACCATCTCCTTGTGGTCTTTGCTGGATGCTTCGCCGATGGGCGGGATCTCCAGCACGTACCGGAGACTCTCGATAGCGGTGGATTTTCCGGTTCCACGTCCGCCGATGAGGGCCGTGAGATCCTCCGCAAGGTGGAGCTTCTGACCGTCGAGGTAGCCGCCGTCCCAAGCGATCTCGCGAAGCAGAACACGAGAAGTCGATGATGGATCGGTCGTGCTCACTCGGGTCTCCGGCGTCTTAACTGCATGACGGAGCCCCAACAGGCTGGGGGTACTCATCTTGAACCAGGTGCTCGCACCGGGAGAGGCGAGCGTCGCCGGGTCGCAGATGTCGTCGGCATGGATCGCCACCAGCGGATGGCGGCGATCGTAGGGCTTGGTCCCTTTGAGGATCTTGGCCTGGTCACCCAGTTCAGCGACAGATGGCGTGATGCCAATAGCCAGCAGTTCGCGGTGCTTGATCATCTCGGCGAGCGAGTCACCCTTCGCTCGACTCAGCAGTCCAGCGTTGGCGACGTTGGCGTGCGCCGGGATCACCAACGCGCCGCGGGCACACATGTCGGTCAGGATATCGCCGTACGACTTCGTCGTCGTGCCCTTCGCGGCTCCGGGCGTCAAACCGCATGCACCGATCGCGGCAGTGACCTGCTCAGTTGAGGTGCCGCGCTCGAACATAACCAGCAGGTGGATGCCCTCAGACGTGTTTGCCTCGAAGCCCGGGAGCGCCGCGATGCCGGCAGCTTCCGCGTCGGCAATCAGCTGGGACGCGCTGCTGGCATTCCAGTGATCGGTGACCGCTATCAACTCAATCTTCTGCGCCTGAAACTCGGCGATCAAGGCGGCGTTGTACGTTGCTTCATCCGCGTAGGTCTTGGAGGGGGATGGGTTGCCGACGTAACCGAAGGGGTTCACCTGGAGGGCTGCGCGAATCCAGCGGGCGCCATGGTGATCATCAGCTGCGGGTATGACGTTCTTCACCATCGATGTGCCTCGGTTCTTTCCTCAGTGTGAAGACTTAGGTCGAGTCAGCAAGCGCAAGCGACACTGCTCAGGCTGCTCGGGACCATCTTGCCCTGTGCCCGCGGCGCTACGTCAACCTGCGGCGATCGGTGCAGCGGGAGGGTTAGGCGCACTCGAAGACCACATCGCGCGGCACCAGGCTGCGAATGGCAGAGACCAGCGCGGTCGAGAGCCAGAGCCGACTGCAGGCAACGCGGCGTGGGGTTGTTCCGTGTGCCACGCTCCCCAGTTGCATTGACGCTCCAGTTGAAGTGGATCATCACAGGCTCCGCGATGGGCTGGCCTGTGGTTGCTGCCGGTGCGGCATCGTGTGAGTTGCGCGTTCGGAGCGAGACTGTGCACGGCGCAGCGCGGCGTATGCGATCCGGTACTCGGCGGCCTGTTGGGCCTTGGTGATGTCCTTCGGGTTCCCCAATGGCGCGGACCCGGCGATCTCGTATCGGCTCCGGTAGAGCGCCACGGTCGCGACCCGTTCGAGCCATGCGTTCTGGGCACGCTGATCGCTGGGCGGCCGGAGCTTGCTCGTCCACGCCTCGGCGGAGCGCAGCGCATGCTGCGCGCTTCGCCGTGCGGCGATTTCGATGAGGACGCGGCGCGCGTCGAGCGCTGCCTGCACATCGTCCGGCGCCGGGGCATCGGGGATGGGGATGAGCCCGGCGACGCGACGGGGCCGCTTGCCTCGCCCTGCGGCGAGGTTCATCGTCGCTGAGTCCAGTGCTGTGGCGAGGCGTGCTGCCGGGTCGGCTTGCTCTTCTCCGAGGCTGATCGTCGGTGCGAGGGACGTCAGGGTGGCGTTCACATCGTGGCCCGCGGCCTCATGCCGGGCAAGGGCCCCTTCAAGGTGCTCGTAGTAGGGGCTGGTGAACACGTCGTCAGCGACGTCCTCCGGGAACGGCGCGACATCGAGAAGCACGGCCCAGCGTTCGGCGCGTGCTTCGCGGGCCAGGAGGTCGAATTCGTCCAGCAGCGTCGCGAGGGATGCGTGCCGGTCGACTTCGCGGGCGAGAGTCTCGGTGGCGGACGGGTCAGCGTCGCTGCGTGCCAGCACCCGCGCGAGGTGTCCGGTGACGGTCTTCTCCTCCGGCGGGTCAAGGTGTGGCTCGACCTCATGCGGGTCGGGCTGGATCACATACGCCTCGTTGCGTGCTCGGCCGCGGGTCATCGCGACGTAGAACAGTTCTCGGGATGCCTTCTCGGGGTCGATGAGCGCGTGCGCGGTGTCCACGGTGGAGCCCTGCGCCCGATGCGCGGTCGCCGCGTATCCGAGCTCCACCTCGTCGGCGACGTACCCGGCCGGCAGTACGAGCGCTTTTCCGTGGGGGCCATCGCCTTTCCCGACGCGGCGGACGGCCAATGAGCCATCGTCGTAGCGGTGGGCGACGTGCCATCTGTCGCCGTTCTTCACCCATGACCGCCCTGTAGAGAGAGTGCGGTCGTTGAGGCGGGTGACGACGAGATCCCCGACTCCCGCTGTCGTCCCATCGTGAAGGAGCACTCCCTCGGCGTCGACGTGACCGGCGTCTATGAGGTCGGCGCGGGCGCGCTGGTTCAGTTCCGCGACGGCTTCACCGTTCCCGGCGATCATCAGCGTGGACAGGCCCGCCGCGCGGTCTTCCTGCCACGCGGCGTAGAGGACGTCGAGCATCTGGTCGAGCCCGCCGCCGTGCAGCCGGCCCTGCTCGTCGTAGACGTCCAGCACGCCGGGCTCGCCACGGCGCAGCGCGAGGCTGGCGGTCTTCTCCCACTCGTTGGTGAAACGGCGCACATCGGTCAGCTCGGGCACGCCGTGGCGGTGGCGTACGAGCATCCCGAACGCGCCACCGGTCTCGATCGCTGACAGCTGCGCCCAGTCGCCGATCAGCACGACCTTCGCCCCGACCTCTGCCGCGTGCGCGGTGATGCGATCCAGCGCCAGCGTGCCCGCGAGGGACGCCTCGTCGATCAGCACGAGCTGCCCGGCCTGAAGGCTCCAACGGCCTATGCCGTGCTCCCAGAGGAACTTCGCCGTGTTCTCTGCCCGCACCCCCAAGCTGTCGCCGAGAACCTCGGCAGCAGCGGCCGAAGGCGCCAGCCCGATCACGGAGTCCCTACCGTGCGCGGCCGTCCACGCCCTGTGCAGTGCGCGCAGCGCAGTCGTCTTCCCCGCGCCGGCCGGTCCGACGAGCAGATCGAGAGTGAGACCGGAGCCCGCGATCGCCGTGATCGCCGCCGCCTGATCCGGGGCAAGGGCCACTCCGCCGATCTTGCGGGTCACGTGCCGGGAGACGAGACGCGCCGTGAGCCGCGGCGCGTCCTCGGCCTCAGCGTGCTGGAGGAGCCGTGTCTCGGCGTCGAGGATGTCCTGACTCGAGTACGCGATCTGATCGGCCGGCTGGAACCGGTTCGTCCCGTCCGTGCGCATGTACGTGTCGGGCACGGGTCGGTCGTAGTCGGGGGTGAGTCGCAGGGAATGCGCCTCGGCGTGCTGCACGATCTGGTCGAGAGCGGTGATCCGATCGCGGGTAGAGACGAAGCGCAGACCCATCAGCTGCCGCATCGCTTCGGCGTGCAGGTTCCAGCGTCCCCAGGTCGCCCGCCGGTTCGCGACCTCCATGAGCACTACCGCCGCGATGCTCTCCACCTGCCCAGCATTCAGATCATCGGCCCGCAGGCGCACCTGTCCGGCCCCGCGGGCGAGGAGATGTGCAGCCCAGGTGGTGGCGTCTTCGCCGAGCACGGCGGTCGCCCGCTCGCGCCACTGCGCGGTCAGCTCGGCGAGCGAGTGCGGATCCTTCTCCGGCCGTGTCTCCAGCGTCGCTTGCTGCCGCAGCTTCGCCACCGTCGTGCGCGACGGGGTGCGCCCGTACTCGGCGACGAAATCGTCGATCAGCCGTTGCGTGGCCTCCGCGATCCCCGCGCCGTCATCGCCGCCGCCGGTTGTGCGGCGGGAGAACTCTGCGAGCAACCCGGCCGGGACGCCCTCGATCTCCCAGCCGGTGTTGCGGTCCTTCCCGCGGTCCACCGGCACCCACACCACGTCCAGTAGCCGGGCGGTGTGATCGGTGAGGAACGCGTTGTACGACGCCGACAGCGCCACCGTGGCTCGGTGCAGTGTCCGGGAGTCCAGCGACCGCCAGTGCCCGTCCTCGCCCTGCACCTTGTTCGACACGACCAGGTGCGTGTGCAGCTGTGGGTCGGCGGCGCGGGAGTCGTAGTGATCGAATGCCGTCGCGATGACGCCGACCACCGGCATGCGGGCGATCCCGCCATGCCCGACCCGAGTCGCGGCGACCCGCTGCTCGAGATGCGCGAGCGTGTCGCGCATCGCGGCATGATGAGCCTGGGCGATCAGCGACTGCGTGCCCGCGTCGGCGACACCCCAGATCGCGCTCAGCGACTTCGGCGGCGAGAACGTCAGATCGAACCCCGCAACCGCGGTGCGAGGCTTCTTCGCCAGCTCCTCCGCGCGGATGCGGTCGATCGCTTCGTCTCGGTGCCCGCCAGTGAGCGATGCGTCGAGCTTCGCAACCCGGGTTGCGATGCGCTCGCGCGGGGGTTGCAGCCGCGGATACCGCAACCCCAGCGGCGCGCCGGTCACCGGATGAACGCCGTCACCCAGGAGGCGTGCGAGCTGTTCCTCGGTCACCTGATCACCATCTGCGAGAGCTGGGCCCTGTCCAGTGTCCAGACTCGTGAGCCCGGCGCCGAGCCAAAGGCCCGGCGGGCTACCCGTCTCGGTGTAATAGCGGGTCAGGGCGGTGCCCATGTCGCGGTCTCCGTCGCCCGCGACGACCGACTTGAGGAGATACTCGTAGCCGCGACCGGACGACATCACGCGGATCGTCATCACCACGGCGCGCCCCTCCCGAGCCGGTCTCAGGAGGGGGCCGCCTCAGCGGCAAGGTGCGCGCAGCGCGCCCGCTCGCACCCTTGGTGCCAACAGTGTGTGTGCTCTTCGTCGACGGAGTAGCTCGTGTCGGCGATCATCACTGCCAGTGGCCAATCGGGCCAAGCTCACTGTGAAGCGGGCGGAGAACAGCAGCCGTGCGACGCGTCTTCAGCCGGCTGAGGGGATGCTCGATGTTCCGCTTCCGATGAATCAAAGGGGCGCAGTCAACGGAGATATCACGAGTGCGGCGATAGAGGATCGTGAAACCGATCGCATCTCCCATTATCTGCGTAACTGCGTAGGTATGATGCTACCATGAGGTGTGGCACTTCCTTCGACGAGGAACATGCCACAGGCCGTCGGGTCTGCACTGCCTCGCCCGGATCGGCGTGGTTCTCGTTATGAGAGGAACGATCATCTCCATCATCTCCATCACCTTCGAGCCGATCATGGCTTCTGCAACTTTGCGTGTCGCCCCCGCAGGGCCTGTGGCTCGGGGGATCGGGCGATGACTCACGCGTTCGGAAGTGTTGCTGTGCGCGTGATCGGTTTTCGTGGAAGCTCTGCCACCCGGGATGAGGTGCGCCGTGCCGTGCCGCGCGCGGTCGTGGATTTGGCGGGGGCGATTCCTGCGGCGTCTTCGACCATTGCTGACGTGCGACGCGACGGGTTTCCTGCAGTTGCGGAGCTCGCTGCCCGATTCGATCGGGTTGAGCAACAGATGCTGCGGGTGCCGGCGGAGGCTTTGGCGGAAGCATCCTCCGCGCTTGCGCCGGAGCTTCGTGGTGCGTTGGAGGAGGTGATCGAGCGGACCCGTCGGTTCGCGAGCTCACAGTTACCCGCCCCGGTCGTGGTGGGCTTCGAAGGGGACGCCCAAGTGTCGTTGAACTGGTTCCCCATCGAGCGGGCTGGTGTATACGTTCCTGGAGGGAAGGCGGTGTACCCGTCGTCCGTGGTGATGAACGTGGTTCCCGCTCAAGTCGCCGGTGTGCGCTCGATCGCGTTGGCGAGCCCCCCGCAGGTCGAACACGGCGGTTTGCCACACCCGACGATCCTCGCGACGGCGGCGATGCTGGGCATCGACGAGGTCTATGCCATCGGGGGCGCCCAGGCGGTCGCTGCTCTCGCGTACGGCATCGAGGACCCGGCGCAAGAACGTCGCGTCCAGCCGGTGGATCTGATCACGGGGCCTGGGAATGTGTACGTCGCGGCCGCGAAGCGTCTGGTCCGCGACACGGTCGCGGTGGACATGGAGGCCGGCGCGACAGAGGTGATGATCCTGGCGGACTCGCTCGCCGACCCGATGCTGATTGCTGCCGACATGATCTGCCAGGCCGAGCACGACGAGTACGCCGCCGCCGTCTTGGTCACCGATTCCACCTCCCTGGCCCTTGCCGTGCAGACGGAACTGGATCGACAGGTCGCCTTCACGCCCCATGCGGATCGGGTGCGGGCTGCTCTGACGGGTCAGCAGTCGGCGATCGTGATCGTCGACGACATCGAGCACGGCATCGAGGTCTGCGATGCATACGCCCCTGAGCATCTCGAGATCCATTGCGACGACGCTGACGGGGTGGCCGGGCATGTGCGTAACGCTGGCGCGATCTTCATCGGCGCGTCCACGCCGGTGAGTCTTGGGGACTACTGCGCCGGCTCCAACCATGTACTGCCCACCGGAGGCACGGCCACGTTCTCCTCCGGACTCACGGTGCACACGTTCCTACGGGCGGTGCAGACCGTGCGCTACCCGGCCGCTGCCCTCAGCCACGTGCGGGAGACGGTGCGCGTGCTCAGCGCCGCGGAGGATCTCCCCGCGCACGGCGCGGCCTTGGAGGCCCGCTTTGCCCACTCCCGGACGAACATCCAGCAAGGCTGACGTGTCGATGGTTCAGATGACGGCGGAAAGTGAGGATCGCGCGATCGCGGGAGCCGTGGATGTTTTCCGTACTCTCGCCGAGGGGACACGGATCCGGATCATCCTTGCACTCGCGCAACACCCCGAGAGTTCAGTTGGCCAGCTCGCGAGCCGAGTGGGTCGGCCCGCGCCGGCGGTTTCCCAGCATCTGAACCGGCTGCAGCGGAGCGGGATGGTCCGCCGTCGGCGAGATGGTCAACGCATGCTCTATCACCTCGTCGATGAACACGCCGCAGACCTCGCCAACACCGCACTGCACTACGCGGCGGTGCATCTGGAGGATCGGCCGACGCATCACGCACAGACCCGATAGACCTCCGATCATCCTGCTGAGAGATAGGAACCCGCCCATGACCGACCCCATTGCCGCGGACACCGCGGCCCGCCCCGCGGGAAACCGCACAACGTTCATGTCCTTGATGACGCGCGAGCGCTGGATCGAGGTCGCTCGTATCCTTCTGACCGGGTTGGTGGCCTTCCTATACTGGCAGCAGCTCATCCCGGTTCCCGTGCTGTGGGTGGCCGTCGCCGTCGGTCTGTATCCGCTGGTGAAGACGGGCCTGATCGATCTGTTCACCGAACGGAAGATCGGAACCGAGTTGTTCGTCACCGTCGCGACGATTTTCGCGCTGGTCGGAGGCGAAGAGGTCGCGGGAAGTGTGCTCATGGTGATCATCCTCATCGCTGAGTTCATCGCCGACCTCAACACCGACCGCGCGCGTGCGTCCATCCAGGGACTGATCGGCGCGGTCCCTACTATTGCGCGGGTCCGTGACAACGGGCAGGAGCGCGTGGTCCCGATCGCGGAGCTGCACGTCGATGACGTTGTCCTGGTCCGCGCGGGTGACAGCATCCCCGTCGACGGCACGGTCGTCGCCGGAGATGGGGCGGCGGATGAGGCGTCCGTCACGGGCGAAAGCGTCCCGAAGGACAAGTCCGCTGGCTCGCGCGTGTTCGCCGGCACGATCCTCAAGTCCGGGGCACTGGACGTGCGCACCGAAGCGGTCGGGGAGCAGACCACGTTCGCGCGGATCGTGGCCCTCGTCGAGGACGCTGAGGATTCCCGCGCCCCCGTGCAAAAACTCGCGGACAAGGTCGCTGCCTGGCTCATCCCGTTGATCATCGTGTTCCTTGTGGTTGTGTTCCTCGTCACGCGGGATGTGAGCATGATCGTTACACTCATGATCTTCACATCGCCCGCGGAACTGGCGCTGGCGACCCCGATGGTGATCATCGCCGCCATCGCGCGCGCCGCACGCAGCGGCATCCTGATCAAGGGCGGAATCTACTTGGAAAGCCTCGCCCGGGCGACCACCGTCGTATTCGACAAGACCGGAACCCTGACCGTCGGTAGCCCGAAGGTCAGCGCCGTCCGCATCGCTGACGCCTCCGTCGAACGTGATGAGCTGCTCCGGCTCACCGCGGGCCTGGACCGCCGCTCCAGCCACCCCCTCGCCGAAGCCATCGTCACCTATGTGCGCGAGGCCGGCGTAGAGATCCCCGAGCCGACCGATTTCCAGGTCGTCCCCGGCCGAGGCGTCACCGGAACGGTCGAAGGACGTGCCCTGCTTGTCGGCAACGCTGCCCTGCTCGCCGAGGCGGGGATCGACGTGCCATCCACTGCGGAGGCGACGACGGTCATCCACGTTGCCGCGGACGGACGTCTGATCGGCAGCTTCGAACTCGAGGACCAGATCCGGCCCGGCGCGAAAGAAGCCATCGCCGGGCTCCGTGTGAACGGTGTCAAGCGGATCGCGATGCTCACCGGTGACAATGCCGCCGTCGCCGGTCGTGTCGCAGAGAACCTCGGCATCGACGAGGTCTACGCCGATCTGCTCCCGGAGGACAAGGTCGACGTCATCTCACAGATGCAAGCCCGTGGTGAGCGGGTCGCGATGGTCGGCGACGGCATCAACGATGCCCCCGCTCTTGCCCTCGCCGAGACCGGGATCGCGATGGGTGCAGGCGGCACTCAGGCCGCGATCGAGGCCGCCGATGTCGCCCTCATGACCGACGATCTCAGCAAGATCGTCGGCGTGCGCGCGATCGCCCGCCGGGCCTACCGCACGATCCAGGAGAACTTGTTCGTCGGCGTCGGCGTCGTGCATGTGCTCGGCATCACCGCTGCCCTGTTGGGCTGGATCGGCCCGATCCAGGCCGCTATCATCCACCTCGGTCCCGACATTCTCGTGTTCTTGAACTCCACCAAGCTGCTCAGCGTCCGCATCAAGACCGGTCCGGACACTGCTCTTGAGCCATTGCGGCGCGACTAGCCAGCATGCACGACAGCGCCCACGCCGTCGATGGGCTGCGCAGATCTCGGTCTCTGCACAGCCCGTCGACGACGCGGTCTCCACTTGATCGCGCTAGCGACGCATACGATTTGGAAGAAGGACCCATGACCACTCCCACGTCCTCCGCTGCCCGCGTCCAGCGTCTCAACAGGCTGCGTGCCGGAGTCCTCGGCGCCAACGACGGGATCGTGTCCGTCGCGACTGTCGTCGTCGGCGTCGCCAGCGCCGCTGCAGGGGAACCCGCCCTTCTCTCCGCTGGCGTTGCCGCTCTCGTCGGCGGCGCCATCTCGATGGCCCTGGGCGAATACGTCTCCGTCAGCAGCCAGCGTGACAGCCAACGCTCCGCGATCGACGAGGAACGCGGACACCTCGCCGCCGACCCCGATGCCGAGTTCCAGGAACTGATCGCGTCGTATCAGGCTCGCGGTCTCACCGAAGCCACGGCCCGGAGGGTCGCCGACGAGCTCTCCGCTCACGACGCGCTGGCCGCCCACATCGACATCGAGCACCGCCTGGCCGAGGATGAGGTCGTCAGCGCATGGGGTGCAGCGACCGCGTCCGCGATCGCCTTCCTCGTCGGCGGCGTCGTGCCCTTCCTCGCGATCCTCCTGCTGCCCACAGGTATCCGCATCCCGGCCACCTTCGTGCTGGTGCTCTTCGCCCTCGCCGTCACCGGCGCACTCGGCGCCCGACTCGGCAACGCCCGACCGGGACGGGCGGCCGTGCGTGTCGTCGTCGGCGGCACCATCGCCCTAGCCGCGACATACGGAATCGGCACCCTGCTGGGGACCGGAACGGTCTAGGACCCACCCCCGCGCACCAGTCCGGAAACCCTGCGTCCGCTCGACCTGCGAAGAGACCCCTATGCCTCACACCGACCGACCGCGCAGTCCCGGCTCCCAAGACGCACGGACTCCGCTCCGCGAGCGCTTTGCTGTGAACTGGGCGCGCCTGCACGCGGAAGACCGCATCCCCGGCATCGACCTCGCGCGAGGCATGGCCGTGGTGGGGATGTTCGCCGCGCACCTGCTGTGGATTACGCCGCTGGTCTGGAGCGACCCGGGAACCTGGACGGGCATCGTGCAGGGCCGCTCCTCGATCCTGTTCGCCACACTCGCCGGAGTCTCCCTGGGGGTGATGGCTGGCGGGGCCCGGCGGCCCAGCCCCGCGGAACTGCCGGCGCTACGGGCACGACTGGTCTACCGGTCCCTGCTGCTCTGGCTACTGGGCGTCGTCCTCCTCGGCCTCGGTATCCCGGTCTACATCATCCTGCCCGCCTACGCGATCCTGTTCCTCCTCGCGCTGCCATTCTTGCCCCTCCGCCCGCGGCAGGTGCTGATCGTTGCGGGAGGGATCGGGCTTCTCGCCCCTTTCCTGCAGGCATGGGTCGACGCCCTCCCGTGGTGGGAGACCGGCAGCGGTCGCATGGCGGCGTGGCTGCTCGGGTGGCACTACCCGTTCCCGGTCTGGATCGCGTTCGTGCTCGCCGGCCTCGGACTCGCCCGCACCGACATTCGCCGGTTGCGCACCCAGCTGGCGATGCTCGGTGCTGGCATTGCCCTCGCGGTCCTCGGGTACGGCCTCGACGCCGTCTCCGGCACGCGGGACGTCCCCGACGATGGGGCGTTCTGGGACGTGCTGTGGACTGCCGAACCACACTCCAGCGGGCTTCTCGAGGTGATCGGCTCCGGTGGGTTCGCCATCGCCGCGATCAGTGTGTGCCTGCTCGCCTGCCGCACACCACTGATTTGGATCACCCTGCCGCTGCGGGCCACCGGCAGCATGCCGCTCACCGCCTATGTCACACAGCTCCTCCTGTGGGCGGTGCTCGCCAGCATCGGCCTTGGCACCACCGGCGACCTCGGCGCGTTCCGTGACACGGCCCCGTTCTGGCCTCTGACCATCGCAACCATTACAGGCTGCACCGTCTGGGCGCTACTGATCGGGCGTGGACCGCTCGAGCGGGCGATGACCCACCTGCCCGCCCGTCGCTCGACGTCATCGGGGCGGTCCATCCCGCGAGACGATGCGCACCGCCCCTAACGTTCGGTTCCGATCCCTCCGGAGCAAACGGCGCCGAGGCGGTGTCAGCCGTTCATCAAGACGAGCATCACGCCCATGCCGGCGGCCATCACGGCGTGGCAGGCGGCATGCAGGCGATGGTGGCCGCTGCGGATCAGCCGGGAGAGCCACCACAGCATGGTCGCGGCGCTAAGCACGATGAAGGCCACGTTGACGACGTCAACCCATATCGGAGTTGCCATCATCATCGGGGCGGCATCGCCCATCGGCATCTGCCCGTCCATACCCATCTCGGAGCCGTCACCCATGTCCATGGGCATGTCGGCCATCAGCAGCGGCATCGCGGCGAGCATCCAGATCATCGCGGCGTTCAGAACGAGGTGCCCCGCCACGTCGACGCGCGCCGTGGCGGCACGGGCGCGGACCAGCAACGGCACGAGGACGATGGTGAGCATCGCGAACACCCCGACCTGCACCCATAGCGCGAGCGCGGACTCCATTGACCAGGACATCCAGATCATCGCCGCCGACATCAGGATGTGGTTGATGTCGATCAGGATCTCCCCGTCGAACGGCTTCCCGTTCCGACGCGTCCTCCTCAACCGGGGCGTGAGGTCGATCAGGCAGACCAGACCGGTGAACACGAAGGCGACGGTCAGGATGATGTTCCACGGAGCAGCGATCACACCCAAAGACTACTACAACTTGTAGATATGGGGGGACTTGCGGGGGTCAGCGACGGTCGCTCCGCGGGGTGGTGGTGCGGCGGAAGTTCTGCAACCGGAGGCTGTTGTAGACCACAAGGACGGAGGAGAGCGCCATCGCACCGGCGGCGATGAGCGGATTGAGCAGTCCGGCGGCGGCGATGGGGATCGCGGCGATGTTGTACCCGAATGCCCAGCCGAGATTGGTCTTGATGGTGCGCAAGGTGCGGCGGGACAGGGCGATGGCGTCGGGGATGACAGCGAGGTCGTCGCGGACGAGGATGATGTCGGCGGATTTCAGGGCGATGTCGGAGCCGGAGACCATGGCAAGCCCAAGGTCGGCGGCGGCAAGGGCCACGGCATCATTGATACCATCGCCGACCATCGCGACCCGATCACCGCTGTCCTGCAGGCTGCGGATCGCGTCGGCCTTCTGGGCGGGCAGCACCCCGGCGAGCACCGTGTCGATACCGAGGCGGGCGGCCACGCTCGCGGCCGCTGCGGGGGTGTCGCCGGTGAGCAGGACGGTCTTCATGCCTTGGGCGTGCAGTGCGGCGACTGCGGTGCGGGCGTCGCGTTTGATCGTGTCCCGGAGCCCGATCCGCCCCAGGAGCAGGCGGCCGCGTGCCACGAGCACGGATGTCTCCGCGGCCTGACCCGTACTGTTGTCGAGATTATCGGCGGCGTCTGGCTCGTCGGGCACGTCGATGGCGTGGTCGAGGAGGAACGCCCGGCTGCCGACGAGGACCGGCTCGCCGTGGAGCTGTCCGGACGCACCGCGCCCGGGGTGGGCGGTGAGCCCGGCGACGGGGGCGATCTCGATGCCTCGGTTCTCGGCGGCGGTGAGGATGGCTCGGGCGATGATGTGCTCGGAGCCGCGCTCGACAGCCGCGGCGACGGCGAGGAGCTCCTGTTCGGTGACGCCGTCAACGGGGGCGAGGCGGTGGGCGGTCATCGAGCCGGTGGTGAGGGTGCCGGTCTTGTCCAGGACGACGGTGGTGATGGTGCCGCTGGCTTCGAGCGCGTCCTGACCTTTGACGAGGATGCCCAGAGTCGCTCCTCGGCCGATGCCGACCATCAGCGCGGTCGGTGTCGCAAGCCCCAGGGCGCAGGGGCAGGCGATGATGAGCACCGAGATCCCGATCCCGAATGCCTGCTCGAACGACGTCCCGGCGATCATCCACCCGGCGGCGACGAGGACGGCCAGGACGATCACGGCGGGCACGAAGTAGCTGGTGACCTTGTCGACGAGGGTCTGTACCCGCGCCTTACGCGCCTGGGCCTGCTCCGCCAGCGCCGCCATTTGCGCGAGCTGAGTATGCGCACCCACCAACGTCGCCCGTACCTCTAGCCGGCCGTCCATGCTGATCGTGCCGCCGACCACTCCATCTCCCGGTGTCAGGTCGGCGGGGACGGGTTCGCCGGTGAGCATGCTGGCGTCCACCGCCGCGGCCCCCTCGATGATCACGCCGTCCGCGGGGATGGTCTCGCCCGGCAGTACTACGAAGACGTCCCCGGCGCGCAGTGCGGTCGCCGGCTGGATCTCCTCGGTGTTGTCGGTGCGGATGCGGACGTGGGTGGCGGCGAGCTGGTTCAGCGCGCCGAGCACGTCGCCGGCTTTGCGGCGGGAGCGGGTCTCGAAGTAGCGGCCGGCGAGCTGGAAGGTGGTCATCCCGGCGGCGACATCCAGGTAGACGGAGTTCGCGCCTTCCGGGGTCACGCCGAACCCGAGCCAGTACCCGGTGCCCTCCTGACCGAGGCCGAACAGGAGGGTGGCGACGGCCCACCCGAACGAGGCCGCGATGCCGAGGGAGACGAGGGTGTCCATGCTGACCGTGCCGTGCCGCAAGTTGCGCAGGGTCGCCTTGTGGAACGGCCAGGCCGCCCACGCAACGATCGGCAGCGCCAACAGCACGCACACCCACTCCCACCCCGGGAACCGCCACCCCGGCACTAGCGCCAGGACGATAGTGATGTCCATCAAGGGAACGGTGAGGATCGCCGAGACCAACAGCCGGCGCCGCAACGAGCTGATCCGCACTTCGGTGGCTCGCCGAGACCAGGCGTCGTCTGCGTCATCATGCGGGTGCGCCCCGTACCCGGCCTTTTCCACCCGCCGGAC
>NZ_QOAY01000304.1:21387-22435 GCF_003314775.1 Microbacterium sp. H6
GCCTCGTCGACCCGGTCTGGGGAGAGTCCAGTGACGAGGGCGCGTTCGGTGGCGTAGTTCACGCTCGCGCTCACCCCCTCCAGCCCATTCAAGGCACGCTCGACGCGGCCCGCGCAGGCCGCGCAGGTCATCCCGGACACATCCAGCTGCACCGCCTCGAGCATCGGCGTGGTGGTCGTCATGTCTCGTTCTCCTCGACGGTTCGGGGCGCGGGACGGGCGGCTCCGCGTGCGGCCAGCTGTTCGAGCATCCGGTTGTACTGGTCGAACTCGTCGTCGCGGCCGGTGTCCAGGTGCCGATCCTTGCGACGGGCATCCTTCGCGTCCTGTCGGGACCATTGGATTCCGAGGGCGATGATGACCAGCAGCAGCGGGATCTCACCCCCAGCCCACGCGACCCCGCCTGCGAAGTACTGTGCGGCGGGCAGGTCTGACCAGGGCAGTGCGAAATTGCGGTAGAAGTCCTCGGCGATGAGCATGTTCCCGGTCATGAGGATCACCCCGAAGAACGCGTGGAACGGCATCGCGGCGAGAACAAAGCCGAGCTTGCCGATGTGCGGCAGAGGACGCGGTGGCCGGTCAACGCCGATCACGAGCGCGTAGAACAGGTACCCGGCGATCAGGAAGTGCACGTTCATCAGCTGATGCGCCCAATGGAAACGCATGAACTCCCCGAAGATACCGGTGAAGTACAGGCCGTAGTACGACCCGACGAACAGGATGAAAACGATCAGCGGGTTGAACACGAACCGCAGCACCGGCCAGTGCAGCACCCACGTGATCCAGTCGTGCGCTCCGGCCGGGCGCGTGGGGTCGGAGCGGGTCGCTCGCAGCAGCAGCGTGATCACGCCGCCGAGCACCAGCAGAATCGGGGCAGCCATATTCAGACTCATGTGCACGATCATGTGCACTCCAAAGTCCGGAGCGGAGTACTTCCCGAACCCCGAGCTGGTGACGAAGACCACCACCGCCCACCCGGCGACCCAGGCGGCCGTCCGCCCCGTCGGCCACGCGTCGCCACGTAGCCGCACACGCCGCACCGCCCACAG
>NZ_QOAY01000304.1:22457-23148 GCF_003314775.1 Microbacterium sp. H6
ACACCGTCACCGCGGCGATCGCGACGACGAGGAACAGGATGTTCGGCCGCCACTGCGTGAACAGCACCAGCACTGTCGGCGGGTCGGGGACCTCGAACCCGAGGAACACCTGCGAGATGCTTGTCGGCGCGAAATACTGTGGCGGCGGAATCCGGGTCATCGCCGCGGTGCCCCCGAGCCATCCGCCGATCAGGACCGTCGCGAGCACCAGCAGCCCGCTGATCCGGCGCGCGGTCAACCGTCCGCGCCGCCCCCACACGCACCCGGTCGCGATCACGGCCACAACACCCAGCAGGCAGATACCACGGACCAGAATCTGCCAACCGGTGACCGACTCCAGCAGCCCGGACCCGGCGAGCTTGAACCACGCCAGCAGCAGGTCGCTGGCCACGATCACCGGCAGCAGCACCACCAGCGTCTTCCCCAACCGCCACAGAATGATCGGGTCGATGAGTCGGCCCGTCAGGGTGCGGACGGCGCCGACCAGCACCAGCCCGAATGCCGCGCTGGTCAGCAGCGCTTGGTAGATGCCCGCGTCGCTGCCGAAGTCGTGGTTCGGGCCGACCAGGATCTGTCCGACGACCACCGGCGCAAGGATCCCGAACGCTGATGCCCACAGCGGGATCAGCAGCCCCGTCCACCGGTCGGTGAACATACTCGCCCCGAACGTCACCAGCGCCGCGACGAACGC
>NZ_QOAY01000304.1:23172-32753 GCF_003314775.1 Microbacterium sp. H6
ACCGTCCAGGCTCGCGGGAATGCGCTCGCGTCGTACAGGAACGACATCGCACCCGGCTCGCCGAGTCGGGAGAAAGGGATGCCGCTGCTGTCTAGCATCTCCAACACGACCATCGCGCCGGCCGATGTCGCCCACGCCGCGGACGCGACCTGCAGCACGGTCAGCTCGATCGACCCGCCCACCCGGGACGCATCTCGCCCGCGCACATTGCGGAAGAACAGAATCCATAGCACCGCACCGACCGTGACCGTCGAGGACAGGTCCGCGATCCCCTGTCCGGCCGCGGTGGAGATCCCCACATCCAGCCCCGGGAAGCTGACGAAGATCCGGTCGTATGGGGCTTCGCCGGCCAGGATCGTGGTCGCGACCGCCGGTGCCACCGACAACATCACCACGAGGACGGTGAGCAGAATCAGCGGCCACCGGCTGAGATGCTTGACCGGCGGGTCGGACACCGGTGCGACGTCGGGTGCGGGCGGGGGTGCGACGGTCACAACTGGTCGGTCGTCCATGACAGCACCGTGTAGCCGGCCTCCGTGACCGCCGACTCGACGGCGGCGCGTTCCACCGGGCTCGTGTGCTGTAGCCGGACCCGGCCGGACGTGGCGTCCGCGTCTACCCCGACGACCCCCGGCACCTCGCTCAGCTCGGTTCGCAGCGTCCGCTCGCAGTGTGCGCAGGTCATCCCGTTCACCACGAGCTCGGACTCATCCATACCCATCACGTCCTTCCCGTCACGCACCCCACTAACTCTACAAGATGTCCAAGATCGTTCGGTCAGGACGAAACCTGGAGCCGGCGGATTCGACAGGCGTTCTCGGCCGGACCGAGTCGATCGCTGCCACCTCACCGGAACCGGTGGCGCGAGGGTGAGTTGCGGACAGTCGCGCCTGCCGCGGTGCTTGTCTGGACGTCCGCGCGACCACGCCACCGATGGCGGGTTTCCCTCCGAGCGCTGCCACTGTCGTCCGGAGCTGTTCGATGCGATCTGCTGCGTCCTTCGTCAGGTGGGAAGGATCCGAATCGCCTGCGGCAATCGCCGCCGCCCTGCGGACGGCCATCGGCGAGCAGTGAGGCGCACGGCACGCAGGTGCATACTTTCATCGCCGGTCGTGTTCGCGAGCACAGTCAGCGCGTTGGCAAGATGCGCGGCGCCCGCCTGCCGGGCGGCCGCGTCATCTGCGGCCAACTCGATGAGCAGTACGGTGGCGCGCTGGAGTGCGCGCCCCGGCAGCACGCGGGGCAGGCACAACGCATTGATCTGCGCGATCCGGACCGCCCACCCGTGCCATTGCCGCAGATGCGCGTACTCATGTGCGAGGACCGCCTGCAGCTGCGATACGGTGAGCGTCTCCTCCATCGCGGTGGAGAGGAGGATCTCCGGGTGCTTCCCGGGGACAGCGCACGCGATGGGCTGGTCGCAGCGGAACCGTACCAGGGTGAACCCGCCCCGCTCCTCCCGCGATTTGGCCAGCGCCGCCGCTACTTGACTCGACTGTTCGGCGCCGGTCGAATCCGCAGCCGATGTGGCCACGAACGCGATCACGGCCCCGAAAGCCCCCAGGCCCAACCACCCGCCCGCCGTCACCAGCACAGCCTGGCCGTGCGATGCCACCTCCGAGACGGTCACGGCCGCCATGACGCTACCCGCCACTGCGGCGGCGGCCAAGCTCAGCCCGAGGAAGAACGCCACGAACCACGCGGTCAGCGCGGCCCGCGGGTGCAGCAACTGCCACCGTCCCACCGTCAGCACCAGCGGGCTCAACACCGCCGTCAACACCGCGGCGCCCGCGGACGCTGCCGTGAAAAGCAGCAGGCCTTCGCCCGTCACCGTGGGCGGCCGGTGTCGGGGAACACGGACCGCAACAGTGCGATGTCCTGTGCGTCCAGGTTGCCTGCGAATGCCAGCAACGCGGCCTTCCGATCCTCCGCCTGGTCGAGCGTGGAGATCATCGACGCGCCCGCGTCCTTGCCATCCGGTCGCGGTACTGAGAAACGCACCTTCCGAGGCGACTGCTCGATGCGCAGCACTTGTCCCTTGCGCTCCAGTCGGGTGAGTGCGGTCATCAACGTCGTGTATGCAGGTACGGGCCCCGAGAACAACTCCTGCAGCTGGCGAGCGCTAACGAGTTCCCCTTGTCCCCGCAGCAGTCGCAGCAACTCACGTTCGAGCTCGCCCCACTCCCTGGTCCGTGCACCCGTCATCGCTCACCTCCGCACCAACGCTAATGCACAGCAGGCGCGTACGGCCATGCCGGAGACGGTACAACTGGCAGAGAGGACGAGTTGTCGACTATGTAGCGGACCGGGTGGCGTCGCACCTGGCAGGAATGCGCGGGGGCGACGAGGACACACTCATCCAACCAGGAGCGATGCTGATCAGTCATCGCAACGTGCAGCGCGAGCGCATGACTACGGCTCATTCAAAGGAAGCGCCAGAGCAAATGACTACAATCGAAGCGTGTTCCGCTCACTCCGATTCGCCTGTGCCGGGCGACTGGAACGCAGTGAGATGATGATGCGGCTTATTGGCATGATCGGTCTCACGCTTCTGCTGATCTTCGCCATTGGTGCCGCCGACTACTACAGCGCCGACGTCGCCGCTGCGTCGACTTCAGCCGGGTCGTCTCTTGAAACCGATGTCGCAGGTTCGGATGCAACCAGTGCGGGATCGGCGGGCATGGTGACGCAGTTTGCGACGGGCGTAGCACAGGCGGACCCGGTCGCGGGGGCTGTGCTGTGCGTCCTTGGTGTTCTCTGCGGGCTCGTCGCCGCGGTCATGCTGTACCGGTTACTCGGGCGCGCGACAGCAGTGGTGGCGGAGAGCGGCCTCGCTCATTCGCGGACGAGTGCTATTTCGAAGCCCGATGCGCTGAGGCGGACCTCGCTGACTCTGGCGACTCTCAGCATCTCGCGGACCTGACATCTCGGAGTGCCGCGCCTCGCGGGCGTGCACCCCATCGAGCGTTCGCTCGATCTTCGACCGTGTCAACAGTCCTTGGAGTACCTGATGAAACCCGCCGTGAAAGCCGGTCTCGTCGCCCTTGCCGCCGCCATCGTTCTGATCATCGTCGCGGTGATCGTCGTCCTCATCAACCAGCGAAACGGTTCGCCGCCAGGATCTGAGGACGGAGGTTCCAGGGCACAGGTCCTGCGAGAGAACTCACGCGTTCTCGACGATGGGGGAGACGGCTCGGTGACGGTCGTCGAGTTCCTCGACTTCGAATGCGAGGCTTGCGGTGCCTTCTACCCCGTGGTTGAAGACCTTCGGGAGCGATACGACGGCGAGATCACCTACGTCATCCGCTACTTCCCTCTGCCGGGGCACCTGAACTCCAGGAACGCCGCATTCGCCGCCGAAGCGGCGGCGCAGCAGGGACGCCTGGAAGAGATGTATCGCAAGCTCTTCGAGACGCAGGCCGAGTGGGGTGAAGCCCCGGAATCGCGGGCGAGCCTGTTCCGAGGCTTCGCGGAGGAGATGGGCCTGGACATGGCCGCTTACGATTCCGCGATCTCGGATCCCGCAACGGTCGCACGAGTCGATCTCGACTACAACGACGGTCGGGCACTGGGAGTGAGCGGAACTCCGACGTTCTTCGTGAACGGCGACGCCATCACGCTCGAGCGCTACGACGACCTGGAGACTGCGATTGTCTCAGCGGGCGAGCGAACATGAAACTCCGGGGGCTCTCTCACCGTCGAGTGATCATCGTCGGCTCCGGCCATGCCGGTCTCTCTGTCGCCGCCGAACTCTCACGTTCGGGCCTGCAGCCGCAACGGGATTTTGCCGTGATCGACAGCAACCCCGACGGGCAACGCTCGTGGGCCTTCCGCTGGTCGTCCATGGAACTCCTGACCGAGGCCGGCCGCAGCACGGTCGCCGGCCAGCATCTCACCGGTGACCCCTATCGACGCCCGTCACCGCGCGAGATCGAACAGCATCTCCTCGACGTCGAGTCGAGTTTGGGGGTCACGACGATGTGGGGCATCAGAGCGACAGGTGTGGAACGTCTGGGAGACGGTTCGACTCTCCTCCTGTCAACGAATGAAGGGCCGGTACAGACGCGCAACGTCGTCTGCGCGACGGGGGCGGCGGCTCGACCTCGGACTCCGGGGTGGGCGGTGGGTGCCGCGGTGCCGGGGATCATGGTTCACAGCGCGGACTATCACGGACCAGGTCAGATTCCCCGCGGCGACGTTCTGGTCGTCGGAGCCGGTCACAGCGGCCAGCAGATCGCACGCGAACTCAGCAGCACGCACCGCGTCACGCTGTCCTCCCGACCGACGTATGCCTCGGCAGGTCGACCGATACGGCGCCTCGTCGGGCGACGTCGTACAGACGCGAGAGGCGCGGCGGCCCTCTCGCTGGATCCAGAATGGGCGCAGCTTGGTATCGACGTGGTGTCTGCGGCGGTCGCCGCGGACGGAGCGCACATCGTCTTCGACGACGGCCGGCGAATCGCTCCGCAATCGATCATCTTCGCGACCGGATACCGGCCCGCGGACGGATGGCTTCCCCGCAGGGTACTCGATGCTACATCCGGTCGTGGGAAGCGCGGGACCACGGGCGTCCCGGGTTTGTTCGTTGTGGGTATGCCGACCTACGGCAGCCGGGACGCCGACACCTTCGCCGGCGCACGCCGTGACGCGATCTCGATAGCGCGTCACATCATGAAGCGCCCCTGAACACGCTCGCACGACACCACTAACCGAAACGAGGATCACACATGAAACATCCGATAGCCGTGAGGATGTATGCGTGGGTCACCGTCGCGTGCGTGCTGCCGATCGCCGCGACGGTTCTGCTGGTGTCGCCTGCTGCTTCAGCGTCCGCCGCTGGGGATGTCGCACCAGCGACCACGTCCTCCGCTCCCGGGCCGACCTCACCCCCCTCGCCGTCGCCGACGGTCGAAGAGACGGAGTCCGACGACCACCCCCAACGGCAGAATGGGGAGCGGCCGGTGGAGCGAGACGATCTCGGGTTCCTCGGCATCCTGTTTGTGACCGGCATGGGGTTCGTCCTCGTGGCTGGTGCTGTCGGTGTCGCCGTCGCCGGATGCAAGCGCCGCCGCCGGGACCGTGCCGTGGCCAAGACGGACAGGGGAGCGTGACGATGGGCGCACGGGTGCCGAAGTACGCCTTTGCATTCGCCGTCGCCGGCGCGACGGTCATCATCGACCAGGTGTCGAAGGCTGTCGCCTTGGCGCAATTGAGTACCACGGAGCGCATTCCGCTGCTGGGAGACCTCCTCGGGCTGCAACTCGCGTTCAACCCGGGTGCCATCCTGTCGTTCGGTTCCGGAGCGACGCCGCTGCTGACCGCAATCGGAGTCGTGGTGACGGTCGTGCTGTTCGTGAGTGCAGTCCGTTCTCGCACCACCTGGTGGGCGGTCGGTATCGGGTTCGTCCTCGGCGGGGCCATCGGCAACGTCCTGGACCGTCTCTTCGCACCCCCTGCATTCGGTCGCGGATACGTCACCGACTTCCTCGCCTACTCAGACCTCTTCATCGGCAACCTGGCAGACGTGGCGCTGGGCGTCGGTGCCATCGTGCTGGCCATCGGGCTTGTTCGGCGCCGCCACGGCGCAGAGGAGAACGCTGCACCCACTCCGTCGCTGGCCTCAGAGGAGATGAGCGAACGTATGGAGAAATCATGACGCAGAAGAAGCGGACCCCTTCCACATATCAGCGGAATGCTCTGGCGCCGAGCCTGCTCGCAGCCGCGGTACTCTTCCTCGCCCCCGTGCTGCTGGCAAGCGACTGGGCCCCGGTCGTGCTCTACGCCACGTCGATCCTCGCGGTGATCGTCGGATGGTTCGCCGTGCAAGCGCGCCACTGGTGGTGGATCCCCGTGTTCGTCGCCATCGCCGTCCTGTGGAATCCGGTGATGCCCTTCCCGTTCGCCGGACCTGTCTGGACTGGGATCCAGCCCGCGGCAGCAGTCGTCTTCCTGGTGGCGGGAGGCCTGATCAAGTTCCCCCGACCCTGATGTCGGTGCTCATCGCTCAGCTCATCGACGGGCCGGAGGGGACCCGTCGATGACTCCGTGGATCCCCGACGTCGCACCCGCCTTCCCGGACTACTTCGCCGTGGTTCCTGGGGCGTTTCCGGTGCTACCCGTGTTCGCCGGGCTGCTCGCGGTTCTCTACATCGCCGGGGCCGTGCGCATGTGGGTGCGGCGTCGACGCTGGTCGGTCTGGCGCACGCTCAGCTTCCTCATCGGCTGTGCGCTCCTAGCGGCGACGACCGGTCTCGCCGTGGAGAACTACGGCTACGCGCTCATGTCGGTGTTCATGTTCCAGCAACTCACTCTGATGATGGCGATTCCGCCGCTACTCATCCTGGGATCCCCGGGCACCTTGCTGCTCCGCGCCACCCCGCACGTGGGAATGGGACGCACCGCGCTCGCCGTCGCCCAAGCGGGGCTGCGCAGTAGACTCGCGCGCTGGGCACTGAGCCCATGGGCCGCACTCCCTCTCTATCTCGCCGCGTTCTACGGCCTATACCTCGCGGGCTTCGCAGACTCCATCCTGGGCTCGACCGCGGGACACATCGCCCTCGAGGTGGCGTTCCTCGGCGCTGGAGTCATCTTCACGATCCCCATCCTGAGCTCCGACCCGCTGCCGGTCCGCCTCAGCCACGGCGGTCGCGCCCTCGACGTGTTCGCCGAAGCAGCCCTGCACGCCTTCTTCGGCGTGTTCCTCATGATGGCCACCACGATGCTCATCACCCACTTCGTCGCCCCCACGCAAGCCATGGGACTAGACCCCATCGAAGACCAGCAACTCGCCGGCGGACTCGCCTGGTCGTACGGCGAGGCCCCCACACTCCTCATGCTGATCTACGTCATGCACCGATGGTTCCGGGAAGACACCGCACGATCCGAGGCACAGGACCGGTACGTTGACATCCACGGATCATCCGAACTGGACGACTACAACGCGTACCTCCAGAAACTTCGCGAGCGGGACATCGGCCCGGTTCCGACATTCTCTCAGCGTGTTCCTCCGCGCTCACGTCGACCAAGTGCTTGAGGTCTCCGGCGACAGTACGACCGCCGGAGAGGGGCAGTGGTCGATAGCGCGGAAGGACTCTGACCGGGCTTCTCCGTACTGAATCACGCCTGGTGGTGGTGCGGTGTTCCTATGGCATGCTCGGCTTGCTTGAGCGCTTCGTCGACGAGGGCTACGGCGTGCTCGTCGGTGAGCCGATAGAAGACCCGGGTTCCTTCCTGCCGGGTGGTGACGATGCGGGCGAGTCTCATCTTCGCGAGATGTTGCGAGACAGCTGTCGAGTGTTTGTCGACGATATCGGCGAGGTGGTTGACGGACATCTCTCCGTCGCGGAGCGCGAGGATGAGGCGGACCCGCGTGGCGTCGGCGAGCATGGAGAAGATTTCGACGGCGAGTTCTACATAGGGGCTGTCGGGATGCCGAGCGCATGTGCTGTCCGAGTTGGTCATGAGGCCATCTTCTCCTGTTCAATCGATTTCGGTGTGTTCGTCGGGGATCGCCATCCGCGGCTGGCGATCAGCCCCGCCACGATGGCGATCACGGCGAGGACCGCGGCCGCGACCGTCAGGCTTGCGGCGCCGATCCATCCGGCCAGCGGGTAGGTGATGAGGAAGCAGGCGTGGGAAAGGGAGAACTGCGCCGTGTAGATGTAGTTGCGGGTGTTGTCATCCGATGCGCGAGCGAGCAGTCGCGCAGAGGGGGTGCTGATCATCGAGTTCCCTGCGCCGATGAACAGCCACAACGGGAGCAACAGCCACCAAGCACCTCCCCCGGCGGCCGACGTCGCCCAAGCGGTCATTCCCACTGCACCGATGAGGGCGAGGGAGCTGACAGTGGCTCCGGTGAGCATGAGGCGACGGTCGCCGATGCGTTCCACGAGTCTCGGGACGTTGATCGCGACCAGAAGGGACCCGGCGCCGTAGCAGGCGAGCGCGAATCCGAGGCTGCTGTTGTCGAACTGGAACACGTCTCGGGCGTAGACGACGGTGTTCACCAGCACCAGAGCGGTGCCGGCACCGACCACGAGGTTCATCGCCATCAGGAACCGCAGGCTTGGCGTCCTGGCGAAGATTCTTGCGCCGAGGGTTGTGCGGTGCCACACCGATCCTGTGGTCGTGACGGGTGTGCGCGAGGGGAACGGGGTCACCAGCACGAGCACGGCCGAGAGGGCGAAGCCGACCGCGGTGCCCACGAACAGCAGGTTGAACTCGATCACGCTCAGCAGCGCGGCAGCCAGCAACGGGCTCACCAGTGCTTCGAGGTCGTAGGCGAGACGGGACAGCGAGAGCGCCTTGGTGTAGTCGCGTTCGTTGGGCAGAACCACGGGGATTAGTGATTGGAACGCGGGGGTGAACGTCGCCGACGCGGACTGCAGGATGAACACCAGCAGGTAAATTTGCCAGATATCGGTGAGGAACGGCAGAGAGATGGCGACGGCGAGGCGGATCACGTCCGCCCCGATCAGTACGGCCTTCCTCGGCAGCCGATTCACTAGAGCGGCGATCACGGGCGCCACGCCCACATACGCGACCATCTTGATCGTCAGGGCGGTGCCCAGCACCGCCCCGGCATCAGCCCCGGCGATGTCGTACGCGAGCAGGCCGAGCGCGACGGTCAGCAGCCCGGTTCCCAGCAGCGCCACCACCTGAGCGGTGAACAGATTGCGGTAGCGAGACTCCCGCAGCACACTCAACACATCAAACCTCGTTACCTGCATAGTTGCGTAGATACGATGCAACCTTAGCACTCTCCGCAACGGCAGGCGCACTTCGCGGACGACTCACATCCGTCTGCGCTCCTGTGGGGAGGGGCTGCCCTGCCGCATGGGGATCTTCTGTTGACCAGGTCAGGCAGGCGGGCGGGAGCGTCAGGCTGGATGGAGAGGCCGGTTCCCTGCGGTGGTTGTGAGCCCGGTCAAGTCCGCGTGGACGCGCGTGCTTGCCCGGAGGACATGGGGTCTGCGGGTCCGTGACCGGAGCCCGGTCTGCGCACGAGCCCCGATCGCAGCAGGATGATCGTGTCGAGGACGAGAGTGGTGAGCACGCTGATCACGACGGCGACGAAGAAGATCATCGGCTCGATCCAATTCTGACCGCGAAGCAGGGTGAGCGTGATGAAGAACAGGATGAACTTCGCCAGCCAGCTGCCGAGGACGATGGCGAAGAAGATTGGCACGTACAGCGGCGAGCCGTACCAGCGGTTCGCGACAAGCAGGCTGATCGCGGTGATTGCCAAGAAGACGGCGGTCAGCACGACTCCGGTGATCGCGCTGATCAGACCCCGCTCTGCGGCAAGGAGCCAACCGATGCAAGCCCCGACAAAGGCGAGGCCGACGGTGATCCCCGCACTCCACCGCAATGTGCGGCGAAGGACTGGCGTGCTCGTCACTGTAGTCATCGTCGTCGCATTCCTCGGTCGTGGTGGGTCATGGGGACGCTCCGGGGCGTAGTTCCAGCCATCGGCCGCGGATGGCCCATTCCAGAGGGCCGGTGCGGAAGTGGCGCATCCATAGGAGCGCTCCGAGGATGCATCCGCCGATGGCGAGAAGGGAGACGCCGACGCCCTGCAG
>NZ_QOAY01000304.1:32783-41084 GCF_003314775.1 Microbacterium sp. H6
TGAATCCGTCCTCGGGTCGCAGCGCCGCGAGCAGGAACAGGTGGCCGACGTAGAACGTCAGCGCCATCTGTCCGGCGAGGACCACTGGTGTCGCGAAGCGAGACAGATGACTCCAGAACCGCAACAGGAGTCCGGTGACGAAGATCGCGCTGCCCACGCTGCTGATCACCCACAACGGCATCTGCCCGTGGGGCACCCCCGTCAACAGCAGGCCGTAGCCGCGCTCGGGTTCACCGAGAAGGAGGGGGAACAGCTCGGCTGCGGCCAGGGCGCCGACGCCGGCGATGCCGCCCGTGATGATCATCGCCTTCTGGACCCGCCGCTCGCGCAGGTCCATGCGGCCCAGCATCATCCCGAACACGAACGGGATGATCCACACGACCAGAGGGTACGGACGCGACAGGAACAGCGTGTGCAGCGGGCCGGGAATGTCGCCGGACCATGCCAGCTCCGGACGGGGTTCGCCGGTGTGATCGAGGGATTCCCCGACAAAAATGAGCGGACCGACGATCATGAACACGGTGATGAGTCCGATCAGCACGCTGGTCGGAAGCCGGTATAAGAGGAGGGCCACAAGGAACAGCCCGCCGTATAGAGGGAGGATGACGTTGACCCCGTGCGGGAGTAAACCGAGCAGAAGACCGCCGACAATCAGGATTGCTGCACGCCAGAGGACGACGATGATCCGTCGGCGCCCGTGGTCGGCGCGCAGGAACAGGCTCATCGATACGCCCGCAATGAGGACGAACAGCACCGATGCCCGGCCGTAGGGCAGAAACCACAACCGTTGAAACACGCTCTCGTTCGCGACAGGCCCGACGTTGACGATGATCATGCCGATCAGTGCGAGACCGCGGGCAGCGTCGATCGCGAAGAGCCGTTTCGACGCAGAGGCAGCGGTAATGGTTCCCATCACTACGGATCGTAACCTGCACACCTACGCATCTCCTGAGCTACGCAGATTGTTTGTTAGCATCGGTAGATGCCCCGCCTCGCCACCCGGCCGGCCGTTCTGGCCGCCCTCGTCCTCGTGACGGCGATGCTTGCCGGCTGCACGCCCACCGAGCCGACCCCGACACGGTCACCCCTCAGTAGCTCGACGCCCTCCCCCACGCCGACGCTTCCTCCGCTCGCCCAAGGCGCGGTGGCGGCAGGGCATCCGCTCTCCGCCGAAGCCGGCACAGCTGTCCTCCGCCAAGGCGGCAACGCGGTCGACGCCGCGATTGCCGCGGCCTTCGCCGACACGGTACTGCAGCCGGACGCGTCCAGTATCGGCGGCGGCGGCTCGGCCATCATCGCCGATAGCGACGATCTCGACTACGTGGACTACCGCGACGAGGTGAACACCGCTGGCTCGGTGCCGTCCTCGGGAGCGGGGATCCCTGGGTTCGTCGCCGGAATGGCGGCCCTGCACGAGCGTTACGGGACGCTGCCCTGGGAAACGCTACTCGAACCGGCGATCGCGCTCGCACGAGACGGCGCCCCCCTCTCCTCATATCTGGCCGGGCAACTCCAGTACCTCCCTGGTGGCGCGGCGGACGTACCGCCGTTCTATGACGCTGACGGCCGAAGGCTGCTCGCCGACGCGACATTCGTGCAGAGCACGCTCGCCGAGACGCTCAGCACGATCGCCACGGAGGGCGCGGACGCGTTCTACACCGGATCGCTGGTTCCGCGTCTGGCCGACGTGCCCGGGATCGACGCCGAATCTCTCGCCGCCTACGAGGTGCAATGGTCCGACCCGCCAGCCGGGACGTTCGGGGACTACACCGTCGTCTCGGCGGCACCGGCGTTGCCGGGCGCCGCGGTGATACAGCAGCTGCAGATCGAAGAAGCCCTCGGAATCGCCGGGGCAGCTCCCGGGTCGGCAGATTTCATCGACATCCAGACTCGCGCCTGGCGGATCGCCAACAACTCGATTCAGACGCTCTTCGGCGACCCGAACTTCGTTGACGTCCCCGTTGACGAGCTCACCGACCCGGAGGCCAACGCCGCCCTGGCGGCCTCCGCGGGCGCGGCTGGGACAGCGGAGGGTGAAGATGTCGACGGGAACACGACGCACATCTCGGTCGTCGATGAGAACGGGCTGACCGTGTCCATGACGAACACCGTCACCGACTTCTGGGGCTCGAAACAGTACGTCGCCGGGTTCTTCTTCAACAACTCCCTCAAACGGTTCAATGACATCGGTACTGCCGGGCTGAACGTCGTCCGGCCCGGCGCACGATCGGTTAGCTGGTCGGCGCCGAGCCTCGTCCTCGATGCCACCGGCCCGCCGGTACTGGTAGTAGGTCTTCCCGGTGGGCGACAGATCCCCAGCACTCTTGCCACCGTCATCGCCCTGTGGGCCATGCACGATGCGAGTGTCGAAGAAGCCGTCCTCGCCCCACGATTCCAATTGCTCACCAACGACGTCCTTCGCCTCGAGTCCGACAGTGTCGCCGCCGAGCTCCGTGGTCGCGGCTACACCGTGGAGGTGTCTGGCTACCCGCCCGTGTTCGGATCGGTACAGGCTCTCGAGATCGACTGGCAAACCCGGTCCGTGACCGGCTTCGCCGACCCACGGCGTGCGGCAGGTGTCAGCTACACAGGCTCCGGATAGATACGAACCACCCATGAACCAACTGTCCGTCGTTGCGTCGAACATCCCGACCCGTGGGGTTGAGTCAGCTCGTGTCCCTCCCGTCGCGGCAGGAACGATCCCGTGTGGATAACCAGCGTCGCGCAACTGATCGCACTCGTGGTGATTATTGTGCTCATCGGGCTGGGAGCGCCAGAACGCCGCGAAGGAGAACCGCTCCCGACGTTTCGAGACGAGTGGGACGACATGAAAGCCGCCGTTCGGCGAGCCTGGAATCGGATACTCCGAAAATGACCAGTAGGAGAGCGATCAAGAAGCTCCCGCTGGGCATGGGCCGTCGGCGAGCGATTATCGTCGGCGCGGGACAATCAGGCCTCGCCGTCGCAGCCGCTTTGGTGGAAGGCGGGCTTACCCCACAACACGAGTTCGTCATCATCGACGCGAGCTCCGGAGAGACGAGTTGGGCGAACAGGTGGCACTCGATGGTGTTGCTCAGCGACGCACGCCACAGCACTCTGGTCGGCTATCCAACGGTAGGAAATCAGCGCCGCCACCTGACGGCGAATGAAATGTCCCGCTATCTCGCCGATACCGCTGCTCGCATAGGAGTGAAGCCGTTGTGGAGGACCCGCGCCATCGGAGTGGAGCGACGCGGCGCAGAAGAGACGACCCTCGTACTTTCGACGTCGGTCGGTGACGTGCAAACCCGAAATGTGGTCTGCGCGACCGGCGCTGCCTCTCGCCCCCGACGTCCACAATGGTTCTCCGGCCTGGACGTTCCCGGAATGGCGTTACACAGCAGCGACTATCACGACCCGAAGCAACTCCCGCCCGGCGATGTGCTGATCGTCGGCGGCGGGAATACCGGTGTGCAACTGGCGAGGGAGCTGAACGACTCTCACACCGTGACGCTGTCGGTTCGCACCCCCCGGCGCCGGCACGCCCTCGCGTTCTTTCCCCATAGCAGTGGCAGATACAGACACCTGATCGAGGGCAAGCGTCAACCGGAGCCGCTTTACACCGACAGTTACCAGTCGCTCAGACGCGACGGAATAGCTATCAGCTCAGCCGTCACCAGCGCCCACGGACCGACCGTATCTCTGGCCGACGGTTCCACCCTCAGGCCGACATCCGTCATTGCCGCCACGGGCTATCTCCCCGGTGACGACTGGCTTCCCGACCACGCCCATCCGACAGGCCACCACCCTACCCAGACAACGATCCCAGGCCTAACCGTTGCCGGAATGCCCCGATTCAGCCGCCCCGGCAGCGACACCATCCACGGCATACACCGGGATGCACTGCTCATCGCCCGCAGCATCCTCGACCGACCATGACGACAACGCTCTCCGGCACTGCGCCTCCGACTGTCGAGAATCTGCTCGCCCTCGCACCGAGCAGTGCGTCGCTTCTTGCGCCGATCGCCGTCCTGCTGGCCGCGCTCTATGTCTGGGGAGCAATGCGCCTCTGGTCCCAGCGCCGTCGATGGTCCATCTTGCGGACCATCTCCTTCCTGCTTGGTTGTGTCCTCCTCTTCCTAACCGGCGGCCTCGGTCTGAACACCTACGGAAGTCTGTCGGTCGCCGCACTGGTGTTCCAACAGATCACCTTGATGACCGTCGTCACCCCACTGCTGATCGTCGGCTCACCTGGTCGACTACTCCTGCGGGCTACACCGCACCGCGGCCTCGGCGTGTTCGCGCTGCGTGTTGCGCATGCCGGTCTGCGCTCGCGCTTAGCCCGAGCCGTTCTGCACCCCGTCGTCGCGATCCTCGTCGCCGCCGCGCTCTACCTCGGGCTGTACCTGACCGACCTGGTCAGTGTCATCATCCGCCTCCCTGCCGGACACGAGCTCCTGCTGCTCACGTTCCTCATCAGCGGGACCATCGCCGCCGTCCCGCTCTGGTCCTCCGACCCACTGCCCCGCACCCCGTCCTACGCCGCCCGCCTCATCGACGTAATTGCCGAGATCCAGATCCACGCCGTCTTTGGACTGATCCTTCTCCTGAGCAGTACACCACTGTTCGTGGCCTTCACCAATCCCACGATCGGGTGGCCAATCGACCCGCTTCGCGATCAGGCGATCGCGGGGACCCTGGCATGGACATATGCCGAGCTACCCCTGCTGATCGTCCTCATTGTCACACTATCCCGCTGGCGCTCCCGTGACCTCACACTCGCTGATCGCCGACGAGATCAAGATGACGCAGAAAGGGAGGAATACAACGCCTACCTCGCCACCCTTAGCCAGCACGACCGGTGAACGCAACCGGCCGCGTCGCGCTCGTCCAGAGCTGCTGTCTCGCTTGCAAGAGGCTTCGTCGGCGCGGCACCACGCAGTTGCTTCTCGTAGCTCCGCGAGTACGGCCCCGCTGCCGTGTGCGACAGCTTCCCGTTTCCCAGGGCTGATCGGCACCGTGCTTGGCTGCCATGTCTTCGATCGTGTCGTGCTTCGCGGGAGTGAGCGATAGCACGCCAGGGAGTCGGCCGGTGTGGGAGCGGGAGTCAACTTTCAGCAGCGCCGACTGCTCACGAACAACTCTCGTTCCCGCCCGCGCGACGCAGTGGCGCTGGAGCTGTGGCGGTCGAGGTTGCGAGGACTCTTCCGTCCAGCCGGGCGATCTTCCGGCAGACGAAGATTCTGAACGTGCTCGAGGGCACGTGCGAGATCGCGACGGCCGACGGCGTCTTTACGCTACGGCCCGGCACGTCGTTCGCTCTCGGCTCGGGACGCTGGTGCCAGATTAGGCCGGCCCCGTCTGTGCGAATGTGGGCGGTATACGCTGATGATGAGTTCTGGCTCTCGCAGATGTCGTGGTTCTTCCCGGATCGCTCACGGGTCCTCGCGGGCATCCACCCGCATGAGTGGGGCGGCATACCGCTGCTGATCGAACCCGGCGTGGAGGCGCTGAGGCAGATCGAACCGCTGTGGCGACAGATGAGCATCCTGTCTGACGGGTCTCATCCGCCAGAAGTCGTCGCTACTCGCACGGTTGAGCTGCTCGCCCGCTGGGTGGGGATGGTGCTGCCGACGTTCCTCTCGGCGGAGAATGGCCAACGTGATACGCAACCTCCGTGGAGACCGATTGACGGGCGCCTGACCGACCCGGCGGTGATCGGCCATATCGGCGACACGGTACGCATGCTCCGTACACGGATGGCCGAGCCGTGGACGGTCGGAGCTCTCGCTCGCGAAGCTTCGCTCTCGCGCACGCACCTCACACGCATGTTTCTGCTGCACACCGGGGCGCCGCCGATGCGGTTCCTCACGGAGATCCGGCTGACCGAGTTCACCCGGCTGATCGAGGAGACCGATCTGTCCGTGGGCCGCGCCGCGGCTGCCTCCGGATGGCGCGATCCGCGTGTAGCGTCGAACTGGTTCCAGCGCCGCTTCGGGGTCACCCCGACGCAGTACCGCCTCACCCCGCACCCGTCCCTCGAGGAACTTTGCGCTCGGAGGGTCATCGAGGACGAGTCCGTAGGCTGAGTCCCGGCATCGTCACTCGCTGTGTGAACCGTCTTTCTTCACGCATGACCCGTTTTCGTCTTCTGCCTCTCGACGTATCTGCTGCCGGGCCAGTAGACCGGGCCAGACACGTCGGGTTCGTTGTGGAGCCTGACGGTCGTCACACCATCTTTCGTCCGTCCTCGCTCCGCTGACCCTCCCGGCGCACCTCATGGTCGCAAGGGCAACCGCTTCCTGCGGTGGCCTGCCGGGAGGAGGAGCGGGTGGCTACCGAGGAGACGAGGAACGACGCTCGCGAACCCCGTGATGGGTTCGCGGAGGTGATGACGCGTGTCTCACCAGCCTGGCATCCCGCCGTCGCTGCTCGCGAGTTCGCCGCCGCTGGGGTGCCAGTGTTCCCGTGCGCACCGGGCGGAAAGCGCCCGGTGACGGAGAACGGGTTCCACGATGCGACTACTGAGGCACGTCAGGTCGATGTGTGGTGGCGGGCGCGGCCCGGTGCGAACATCGGCATGCCCACCGGCGAAGTCTCCGGGGTCGTCGTGGTCGACGTCGACGTGCATGGGCCCGTGAACGGCTACGGTTCGATGCGTCGCGCGCAGCAGGCGGGCTTGGTCGACGGGTGGATGTTCCTCGTGGCCACGCCGTCGGGCGGCACGCACGCCTACTACCCGGCGGTGCCGGGCCAGCAGCAGCGCTCCTGGCAGGCGGCACGCGCCGCCGTCGACTTCCGCGGGGACGGCGGATACATTGTGCTGCCGCCGTCGAGTGTTCTCGTCAACGGGGCAAGGGCCGGCTACCGCCTGCAGCAGTTGGGGTCTGGTCCGAGCGCGCCGGTGGACGCGGCGGGGGTGCGGGGCTTCCTCGACCCGCGCCCGCAACCTCGCTCGCTACCTCGGAACGCGGCGATGAGCGGCGCCGCATCCGACGTGTCGCGGCTTGCGGCGTGGGTCGCGAACCGTCAGGAAGGCGAACGCAATCGCGGCCTGTTCTGGGCTGCCTGCCGCCTTGCGGAGAACGGTGTGAACCCCGTGGAAGCTCTTGACCTTCTGGGTGCCGCAGCGGGTCATGCAGGTCTTGCGGAACGGGAGATTGTCACGACCGTCCGCTCCGCCTACCGTGCTGCGCATCCCTCGGCCAGGGAGCGGACGCCGGATCGCCCCGGCGGCTCCTTCGCTCGCGCTCCGGCCCCTGCCGCTCCAGCACCCGCATTCGGAGGGCTGTCATGATCGCCGGGATGGATCGCCGGTGGGCGGTGCTGACCGCGGCGGTCGGGACGGTGTTCATCGCCGCCGGCGCGTTCTGGTTGAGTTTCACCGCTCTCGCGGACCTCGCAGCACGCTCCGGAATCGGCGCCGGGCAGTCATGGGCCTGGCCGCTCATTGTCGACGGGATCATCGTCGTCGCGACCGTCGCCGTCGTCGCTCTCGGCGGGCAGCGCTCGGCGTGGTACCCGTGGACGCTGTTGATCGGCGGCGCGCTCGTCTCGGTGACTGCCAACGCGATCCACGCCGTCGTCGCCGCGGACGCCGACGTGCCCGGAGTGCTGGCCGCCGCTGTCGCCGCCGTGCCTCCCGTGGTGCTGCTGGCGATCACGCACCTGACGGTCGTGCTCACCCGACCGACCACCGGCCCAGCACGACGGGAACTTCAAAGGCTCGGTGAGAAGGTCGCGCCCGCGCGAGACGACCACGCACCGCCAGCGCAGCATCTGACTCCGCTGGCGGTACGCGCCCGAACATCGGAAAGCGATGTCGCGCGGGCGGCTCCTGATGAGAGACCGAGCGGCGATCGGCGGATGCAGGCGGCCGCGTTCCGGGAGGCGCGCTGGTCTAACAAGCGGATCGCCCGTGAGCTCGGAGTGCATGCGTCGACGGTCGGCCGGTGGTTCGCCGCTGGGCACCTGGCCGATGGCCCCGACTCACCCACGAGCACGAACGACAACACGAAGGAGCAGTAGCGATGAACGACCACGATGTGCATGAGCCTGACGGGCCCGACCGTTTCCTGGAGGCGCACGAGCGACCGGGCCTATCCGGATCGGAAGCTCGGGAGTCCGATCCGACAGCTCCCACCCCCGAGGCGTACAAGCAGCCAGACGACGCCTTGGTGGCGACGCCAGACGAGATCGCGCAGGACGAGATCGTAGATCGGTCGCAGACGCCAGAAGCGATCGAGGCGGCGAAGGTCGCCGGGGGCTCTTCTCCGGAGCGAGCTCTCGACCCGCACGTGCGTGCTCGCGGGGTGGAGTGGG
>NZ_QOAY01000304.1:41123-47104 GCF_003314775.1 Microbacterium sp. H6
CGGCCGACCGATCTGATGGCCCGGCAGGGCGCGCAGATGGCCGGGCGCGGCATCGACTTCCAAGCCGCGATGGCGTTGCGTACACGGCAGAAGGCGCTCGACGGGGTGAGGTCGCTGGGTGAGCGGGCGAAGCGGCTGCCGCCGCTGTACGCATTCGGCCGCGGCACCGCGCGGTCGGGGCCGGCGCGCTCGGCGGTCGGGGCGAGCTGAGCGGGTGAGTGGTCATGAGCCCCTTCCGGAATGCAGCTGTGCGCACCTCATCTGGGGAGCGGATGCGCACCTGCCTGCCAGGAGGTGCCTAGACCATGACCACGACATCGCACGCGAACGCCCCACAGACCGGCGGCGAGGACTTCACGACCAGCGAAGGGCTGCGGGCGCTGCTGCAACGCCTGCATGAAGAAGGCCGAGGGGCATGGCAGCACGATCCGGTCGCCGCCGCGCTGATGGAACACACCGCCCGCAAGTACGTGCCCCTCGCGCGCCGTCACGGACTCGACCCGTGGGAGGCAGCGACGGCGGCGTTCGAAGAGATGCGCAGGAAGGGCGCCCGCGAGGCCGACGACCCGTGGGCATACGTCACCAAGGGCGTGCAGGTGACGTGCATCTTCGAGGAACGAGCGCAGGGGCTGATGTGCTCGGTGCATCAGGCGCGCCGCCCGCACATCTCGGTGTTCCACGACCCAGAGCGGTTCTCCGACCGGGAAACGCCCCTGTCGGACTATCACCCCGCGTTCCAGATTCCCGATCCTCAAGCCGCGGAGGAAGATGAGCCTGGCGAAGTAGCTGTGGAGAGGGCGGGGAAAGCAGGGAAAGCCGTTGAAGACGCGATCGACCTGGTCTCGTCTTTGGACTGGCCGGCCGATGTCGCACGGGCGGCCGTGGAGCATGTCTGTACAGCGCTGATGCGGGCGGGCACTCGGCAGGCCGCCTATGAGAACCTGCGTCGGGACAGGCATTCGCTCGCGCTGCTGGATCTGCCGCAGTCCTCTTGGACGGCGTTGCTTCGTGCCCTTCTGGGCAATCCAAATCCGGCATACGCGGCAACATCGGCAGGTAGAGGCGTGTTGCTGCGGCTGCTGCTCGAGGAGCCGCCGGAGATGCTTCTGCGCGATGATGACCTCGTTCTCACGATCTCTCTCGCCGCTCCGATCCACGGTCGACGCCGCACCAGGGGCGAAACATCGTGAAGATGCAGAAGGGGGGCGGGATCGAGCTGCGGCGTGCTGTCGACTCGATCCTTGTTGGGCACCGTCACCGCACCGACCTGGGCGACATCGATGAACTGGCCGGCTCCATCGACCGTGAGGGCCTGCTGCAGCCGATCACGATTACCCCGGACGGCGTGCTCGTGTGCGGCGCGCGCCGTCTCGCGGCGATCAAGAAGCTCGGTTGGACGACGGTGAACGTGTGGATTCGTTCCGGGATCTCCGACCAGCTAGGGCAGCTTCTCGCTGAGCAGGATGAGAACACGCTCCACAAGCCGCTGACCAAGCTCGAGGCCGCCGGCCTGTACCGGGAACTGAAGAGGCTGATGGCGGAAGACGCTGCCCGCCGCAAGGCATCGACCCAGTTCAGCAGCGAGCATCAACCGGGACATGACGGTGCCGGAAAATTTCCGGAACCGTCGACCGCGACCGGCGACGCTCGCGAGCAGGCCGCAGCGATGATCCCCGGCGGGGTTTCCTACAAGACGCACGAGAAGATCAACTACCTGCGGGACCTCGCTGCCGATCCGTCCCAGCCCGACCATGTGCGCGCCCAGGCCACGGCCGATGTGGAACAGCTCAAGCGGGGCGCTGCCGTGCATCCTCTCTACGCACGCACTCGCGCCGACGAGGAGGAAGCGCGCAGCGCCGAGATGCGACGGCTCGGAGTCGAGTCAGTTCAGCGAGCGGCCGCAGCAAAGAAGGGAGCCCAGCCGCCGCGTACGCCCGGTTCAGAGGAGGATGTGACCGTACGGTTCCCCACGCGCGCATTCGTGCAAACCTGGGGTGAGCTCGCCGACTGGTGGACGCACTACGACGCCGCCGAGCTCGCGGCAGTGCTCACCGATGAGCAGGTCGACTCCTTCCTCGCAGCCGCCGCCGGGACGGCACGGTTCGCCGATGACTTGCGCACCGCCAGAGCTGCTCTCGACTCCGAGGACACCGAGCTCGGGCAGCAACGGCACCTGCGCGTGCTCTGAGGCCGCGTCAAGTGGGCATCGTGAGACGTGTCTGCGGGAGCGCGGGCGCACCTCACGGGTATGAAGACCCGAGACTTCTCCACGCCCGGCGCCCGCCGCAAGATCGTCGTCATCGCAGTCGCTGCCGTGCTCGTGCTCGTGCTGGCCGGTGTCGGCGTCTACGGGCTGATTATCGGACCAAGAGAACCCGACGGGGCGTCGCCCGTGCAGCCACCGACCGGCGGCCCCACGGCCTCGACCGCCCCCGCGCCGAACCCGACTCCTTCCTTGTCATCGATCGCGGCCTCTCGAGACCCGGAGGCCTTCGCTCGAGCCGTGTCGCAGGCTCTGTTCACGTGGGACACCGCCGCGGGTCTGGTGCCGCTGGACTACACGAGCGTGATCCTCGAGGTCGGCGATCCGACCGGCGAGGAGCAGGCAGGCCTCGCCTCCGACGTCGCCGCGTATCTGCCGACACGAGAAGCATGGCTCCAGCTGCGCGAGTATGCGACTGCACAGTCCCTAACGATCGAGGACGCCTACGTCCCGGAAGCGTGGGCGGAGGCCCAAGCGCAGTCGTCGGGACAGCTGGCTGCGGGAACGACCGCGATCACGATCGAGGGCACCCGGCACCGCACCGGCATCTGGAACGGGACCCCGGTCGATTCCGAGCATGCGGTGTCGTTCACCGTGTTCCTCGTCTGCCCGCCGTCTTACGACACCTGTCATCTGCTCCGGCTGTCCGAACTCGACAACCCGCTGCGGTGATCCGGAATGTTGAAGAAGCTCGCCGCCGCGGGTCTCGCCGCCGTCCTTCTCGGCCCCTCGCTCGGGCTCATCGGCGTCGGCGTGCTGATGAACCCCGCGGTCTCCGCCGCCTGCACCGTCCCCGGAGCCGGGCTCATCGTCGGCGCGATCCCCGAGTCGCTGCGTGTGACGACCGCGAACGGGGAGACGTTCACGCTGAACCGCACCCAACTCACGCATGCGGCGACGATCATCGAGACCGGGTCGCAGATCGACGGCGTCACCCGCGACGGCATCCAGATCGCGCTCATGGCTGCGCTCACCGAGTCCACGCTGCGGATGCTCGCCAACACCGGCACCTATCCCGAGTCCGGCGACTACCCGAACGATGGGAACGGATCAGATCACGACTCGCTCGGCCTGTTCCAGATGCGCCCGCAGTCCGGATGGGGCACGGTCGCCGAGCTGATGGACTCGACGTATCAGGCTCGGGCGTTCTTCGGTGGGCCGAGCGGTCCGAACTATCCCTCGCCGCGCGGACTGCTGGACATCCCCGGGTGGGAGCAGATGGACAAGGGCGAAGCCGCCCAATCGGTCGAGGTGAGCGCCTTCCCGGATCGCTACCGCAACTACGAACCCGTCGCCGAGACCATCCTCACCGCCCTGACCACCGGCAGTGCCGCGGCAGGGGGTGCTGACGAGACAACCCCGGTCGGCTCCACGGCGGAGACATCGCGTGTCGTGTTTCCACTCCCGGAGGGCACCTGGGTGCTCACCAGCGGGTTCGGGCCACGCATCCACCCGATCACGGGCGAGCCCTCATTCCACACCGGCACCGACTTCGCCGCGCCTGATAGCACCCCGATCGTCGCCGCAGCGGAGGGGGTCGTCACGATCGCGGAGTTCTCCGGCGGGTATGGCGGACTGATCGTCATCGAGCATCAGATCGACGGGGCGACGGTGGCGACCGCGTACGCCCACATGTGGCAGTCCGGCATCCACGTCCAGCCCGGCGACCGGGTGACCGCCGGGCAGCACATCGGCGATGTCGGCAGCTCCGGGAACTCCACCGGCCCGCATCTGCACTTCGAAGTGCGCCCAGGCGGCACCCACGAAGACGCGGTGGACGCCGCCGCGTGGCTCAACGCCCACGACGCCGCCGACCTGCCCGAAGCCGAGATCGGCGCCCCGGTCGGCTCGTGCGCGCCCTCACCGGACACCGAGGACGAACCGGACCAGGCCGGCGACGACTCGATCCAGGCGATGCGGAGCTGATCGCGCATGGACGTGTTCCCCGACTTCGAGGGCCTGTCGGGCATCGGCGACCTGCGCGAGGTCGTCGGTGGCCTGCTGACCTTCGTCCTGGTGATCGCCGTGCTCATGCTCATCGTCTGCGCGATCATCTGGGCCGTGTCGTCCGCGAACGGCAACCATGCCGCAGCGACCAAAGCACGCACGGGCGTGCTCGTCGCCGTCGGCGCCGCGGCACTGGCCGGTGGCGGCGTCGCGTGGATGAACTGGCTGATCGGCATCGGCGAACAGCTCTGAACTTCGCCCCCGCTCGGCCGCCGAGGGCAGAGCGGTGCACCTGCTGGGCGATCCCATTCGTCTCCCGTGCCCGTGGGTGCGGGTTCGTCCCGTCAGGAGCCCCATCGTGTTCGACCTCGCCACCGATTTCCTCACCGCCGTCCCGGCGGCGCTCGCGCCGATGAACATCGACATCAACCCGAACGACAGCGGGCTTCCTGGGATCGCCCAGTTGCGCACGATTGTCGGCGCCGTGATGACGGTCGGTCTGATCCTCAGCGTCCTGGCCTTGATCGTCAGCGCGATCGTGTGGGGCTTCGGCGCGAACAGCTCGAACCCCCATCTCGCCTCACGCGGCAAGGTCGGCGTGCTCGTCTCCTGCGGCGCCGCGATCCTGTGCGGTGCGTCGGTCACCCTCATCAACTTCTTCTGGAACGTCGGCCAGCAGGTCTGACCGCGCCCATCCACTAGCACCGATCTTTCGGGAGGTTCGTGATGGGTGTCTGCGACATTCCTGTCATCTCCGCCGTCTGTGACACCGCAGGCGAAGCCGCCGCCAGCCTGATCTCCGCCCCGTTCGACTGGCTCGCGCAGGCGATGGGCGCGGCGGCCGGCTGGCTGTTCGAGGCCGTGTGGACGGTGTTCGACACCACGACGCTCGTCGATGTCCAGTCACCCGAGTACGTCTCGGTCTACAACCTGCTGTTCGGCATCGCCGTGTTCGTGATGCTGTTGTTCTTCTGTCTGCAGCTGATCACCGGGCTGGTCAAACGCGACCCGACCGCGCTCAGCAGGGCGGCGTTGGGCCTGGCGAAAAGCGTGCTCGGCAGCTTCGTAGTCATCACGCTCACGGCTCTGATGCTGGAGATCGTCGACCAGCTCAGCCTCGGCATCATTCAAGCCGCGGGCGAGACGACCGAATCCATGGGTGACAAGATCACGGTGCTCGCCGCGGCACTCGTTGGGATCAACATCGCCTCGCCCGGAGTCGGCGCGATCATCACGATCTTCTTCGCCAGCCTCGCCATCACCGCCGCCGCGATCGTCTGGCTGTCCCTGCTGGTCCGTAAGGCGCTGCTGCTGGTGGCGATCGTCCTCGCCCCGCTCGCGTTCTCCGGGGCGTCCTGGGACGCATCGCGGGGATGGATCGGCAAGTGGGCGATGTTCGTCATCGCCCTGATCGCCTCGAAGCTCGTGCTGGTCGTGATGTTCCTGGTCGCGATCACGCAGATCTCTGCCCCGATCGACGCGGACCTCGCCTCGATCAGCGACCCGATCGCCGGGATCGTGCTCATGGCGATGGCCGCTTTCGCCCCGTATCTGACCTACAAGTTCCTGGCATTCGCGGGCTTGGACTTCTACCACGCGATCGGCTCCGAACAGGACGCGAAGCAGGCTCTCAACCGTCCGGTGCCCTCACCGTCCAAGCCGCAGGGCGCGGAACCGAAGAAGGTACTCGACGGCGCAGCAGACACCAAGACCGGAAGCGGCAGCGGAAGCGGAGGTGGCGGAGGTGGCGGAGGTGGCGGAGGTGGCGGGT
>NZ_QOAY01000071.1:0-9014 GCF_003314775.1 Microbacterium sp. H6
CACGGCGTTCTCGACCGGCGCGCCGGGTAGCCGCAGCTCGGCGAGCCTTCGTGGCGAGAAGTACCGATCGCGCTCGGCCGGGTCGAGATCGTGCAGCAGCTCCTCGGCCCGCCCCCGCAGATGTCCGGCGATCTTCGGCTGCATGGCATAACCGACCGCGTCGATCAGCAGCTGGAGCCGGGCGGGGTCGGCGTAGGGCGAGCCCTCGCGCGTCATGGCGTCCACCAGAGTCACGGGAATCCGGTTGCTGTTCTCGAACGGCTTCAGTGCCGCGAGCACCGCGTCATTGCCGGCCGACCCGACCGCGCGTCCGAAGAGCGTGTGCACGGTCGGCAGCGCAGTGGAGAACCCGGCGACGACGGCCAGGGCATCGATCCGTTCGGCGAGCAGCTCCGCCGCGAGCGGACCGCGATACTCGACGAAGTCGATGCCCTGCTCGCGCGCTCGCGCCCCGACGGCCGCCGTCACGAGAGGCGGCGCGCCCGGATGCGGCTTGAACACGATGCGCCGTGGTCGCCACTGCGCCGCACGGTCGATCAGACGCTGCTGCAGGTCGATCTCCTCGGCCACCGAGACCAGACCGAGCGCCGACAGGTACTGGCCGAGCACGAGCACCGTCGATGGGGAAGCCTCAGGGAGGGAAGACTCCCCTGTGTCCGTCTCTCGCAGGACCGCGGCGAACGACGCCGGCGGCACCGGCACGATCCGCGCACCCGGCGATCCCACGAGAGGCTCGACGCCCGGCACGACGTCGGCATGGACGACTCGCTCGATGCGTGCGGCGACGGGATAGGGCACCCGCACCCGCATGGGCGCATAGGTCATCAGCCCGTCCCCGATGATCGTGATCCGCGCCCGGGGGAACAGTGCCATCAACGTCCTGGCGGGTGCCACCTGCGGGCTCTGCACGAACAGTTCCAGATCGCGAGGGTCCACACCCCACGCGCGCGCGAACAGGCGCTCGAGCATCGGGAGATCAGCGGCCTTCGGCTCCCAGGATCGCGGATGCCGCGGCATGAGCATCTCATCCAGCGGCTCCGCGCGGTCGAACCGCGCCCGCAGCGGCCCGAGCGCCGCATCATCCGCGATCCCGGTGACGGTCTCGGGCACCGTCGAGGAGGTGAAGGGCACAAGGATTCGCTCGCCACGGACCTCGTCGTCGATAAGTCCGGCATCCATCGCGGCCACTGCGGTCGCGAGTCCATAGGCGCTGTGCAGCGCGAAGACCTGCGTCATCCGGCACGACCCGCCTGACGGAGGACGCGTGCGAGGACCCGGCGGCGCGGTCCATCGAGGTGGCTCAGCACGACGGCCACCTCATCGGCCGGGAGTCGACGGAGCGTGCGGAGGATCCCCGCGCGCACTGCGCCGCGCAGCTGAGGGCTCATGCGGCGGGCGCGCACGAGGTGGTGGGAGCTGAGGGCGAGCACCGTCCAGACGGCCTTGGGGAGAAACCGCTCCGCCTCGCGATCTCGTTCGACGAGCGAGATGACCTCGTCCATCGCCCTGGCGAAGTCGAGCTGTCTCCGATCTCGGGTCTGGGTGAGCGATGTGGCCACGCCCCGCCGGTAGAGCAGCGCAGGCGCATCGACCACCGCGAACGACTCGGCATGCAGATGCAGTCGCCAGATCCACGGTCGGTCCTCTGCGGTGAACAGCCCTTCGGTGAACGCCGCCAGGCCACGGTCGATGAGCCGGCGGTGGAAGAGCCCCGCCCAGGCGTACGGGTAGTCGACCATCGTCGATTCGTGCTCCGGCAGGATGGCGTCTCGCGGAGGAGCGACCCGGTCGCGCCACGGATACGGCGCCCGGACGAGGGCGCGCGTCCCACCCCTCACCGTGACGTGGTCGGTGCGTACGAAGTCGCAATCGAGCTCTCGCAGCCGCGACGCGAGCACCTCGAGCCGACGCGGCTGCATCCAGTCATCGCCGTCGAGGAAGCAGAAGGCCTCCCCCTCGACGTGCGGCAGTCCCTGGTTGCGGGCCGTCGCCAACCCGCGCGCGGACTCGTTGCGCAGCACCTCGGCGCGGGGGAACCGCTCCGCGTACCGCCGCATGAGAGCACCCGTGTCGTCGCGCGAGCCGTCGTCGATCGCGACCAGCTTCACGGCTCCGAGATCATCGAACTGCCGAGTGAGCGTCTCGAGCGTCGTCCCGATGTACGCGCCGGCGTCCTTCGCGGGCAGGATGACGGTGACGAGGGGTGTGCGCACAGGACTCCAGAACGGGGACGGTGTGCGGGAATGGTCGCAGGCGGTCCTTGCCGGGCGGCGACGCGGAGGTGAACGACGGGTGTCCGTGAAGCGCCAGAGACCGTGCACTCGGGAGAAAGGCACTCGGGAGAAAGGCACTGAGGTGTGGTCCCGTACCCGAACGGAACCACACCTCCCAGTGCATCGCACTGCCGAACGAGACACGTTCGGGACGCGGTATCGCAGATGCGACACCGCGTGCCACGCGGCCGACTGACCCCCATCAGATGGCCGCGAGACGCTCATGGTCGACGCGCCACCCTGGATGAGAGGAGAGCGCGACCGGACGGTAACATAATACATGCCAGAACTACGGCTGCACTCCATCGCGCGACGCCCGTGGTCCGGTTCGCCCCCAACGGCCGTATCGGCGACGATGAGGAGATGCTGTGGCCCTTCGGATCGACCTGGCGCCCCGTGCGACAGCGGCGGCGTGACACCGTCGACCTGCGCTGGCTCAGCGCGAGGACCTGGACCAGGCGCTGGTATCCGCAGGGCGTCGACGTCGGCGAATGGCGCGGCCGACGCACCCTTGCCGTGAGCTGGTTCCGCCAGGAGCTGTCAGGAGAGCATCTCGCCTCCCGCGTGACGCTCGTCGATCTCGAGCGCTCGCGTCACCTCGACGTCCTCCTCGCGACCGCCGACGACGACGACGGCGAACTGCACCCGGCGCGGATCCACGCCGGGGGACTCGCGTGGTTCGGGGATCGGCTGTTCGCCGCCGCGACGGGCCAGGGCATCTGGGAGTTCGATCTGTCGGACATCCGTACCGTGCGCGGCGCTCTCGCCCAGCGACTCGCCGGGTCGAACCGCCGCGGCGGACGCAGCACCGCTCTCGTCGCCGTGCGAACCAGGGTGCATCCCATCGCCCTGCGCTGCTCGTACCTCGGGCGGGTGTTCGACGACGACGGCTCCCCGCGCGCACGGGTACTCATCGGTGAGCATCGCCCGGACGAGAGCGGAAGGATCGGCGAGTTCGCGATCCCCGTCGACCTCGCCGGCGAGTTCACCGAGGTGGACCGCTTCACCCCCGGCATCGCACGGATGCAGGGCGCCGTCCGCTGGGGCCGGCATCACTTCGTGTCGCAGTCCGACCGCATGCACCCCGGCACACTCTGGAGCGGCCGACGCGGGGCTCTCGCTCCGGACGCCGTCCGTCTCCCCGTCGGGTGCGAGGACCTGGCTCTCGACCTCGAGGCCGGACTGCTCTGGTCGCTCGGAGAGCACCCCTGGCGACGGGTGGTGCGCGGCATCCCCTTCGCCAGGCTCGGGATCGGCGACGAGGGCTCCCGACGGCGAACGTAGACTGGAGGGGTGAAGAAGCCCGCGCCTTTCCTCGTCTACACCGTGCTGCGGCTGCTGGCGTTCCTCGTCCCGCTCGCCATCCTCTGGTTCTTCTTCCCGATCTTCCGGGAGTTCTGGTGGCTCGCAGCGATCTTCGCCGCGCTCATCGGCATGAGCATCTCGATGCTGTTCCTCCGCACGCCGCTCACCGACGCGTCTGCCCGCCTGCAGGAGCGCCGCGAGAGCCGTTCATCCGGCGGTCAGGACGACGCGGACGCCGAGGACCAGGCGATCGACGAGTCGAACGATCCCGTCGACGGCGACGCCAAGCCCTGAGGCTCCCGCGAGCCGGATCAGCCCACGGCCGGATCAGCCCACGAAGGCCCAGAACAGGGCCCCGGCGTACAGCAGCGACGTCAATGAGGTGAGCGCGAGAGCGGTCACCAGCTCTTTCGGCTGCCGGTACGACCAGACGATGGCGATGGCCGGCAGACCGGCGAGCAGCGCCAGCAGGGAGATCCACGCGATCGGGAACCCCAGTGCCAGGAATGCGGCGATGCCGAACGGCGCGAGCACGAAGAGCGTGAAGAGCACCTGGGTGGCCCTGCGCCCGATCAGCACCGTGAGGGTGCGCTTGCCCACCTCGCGGTCCTGGTCGATGTCGCGCAGATTGTTGGCGAGCAGCACGGCGCAGGCGAACAGACCTGTCGCGATCGCGCCGAGCCAGGCCTGCTGCGGCAGGGCGAAGATCTGCACCCAGGTGGTGCCGAGCGTGGCGACGAGTCCGAAGAAGACGAAGACGAACACCTCGCCGAAGCCGTAGTACCCGTACGGCCGCTTGCCGCCGGTGTAGAACCACGCGGCGACGATGCAGGCGGCGCCGACGGCCAGCATCCACCACTGCCCCGTGCGGATCACGATCCCCAGACCCACGAGAGCGGCCAGGGCGAAGAACACCAGGCCGATGATCAGCACGGTGCGCGGCTTCACCCGCCCCGAGGCCGTCAGGCGCGCAGGTCCGACCCTGTGCGCATCGGTGCCGCGGACGCCATCGCTGTAGTCGTTCGTGAAGTTCACACCGATCTGCAGCAGCACCGCGACCGCGAGGCAGGCGAGCGCGATGACCCAGTGGAACTCGGGCCCGGTGCTGCGCGCGGCGCCCGTGCCGATGACGACGGGTGCGATCGCGAGCGGCAGGGTGCGCAGGCGCGCAGCGCCGATCCAGTCCCCCGCCGTCACCGGCCCGGCTTCGACCACCGGACGCTTCGCCGGGTTGCCACTCGTGTGTACCGGCGTGCGCTTCGCGGACGGGTTCTTCTTCTTGCGCTGGGAGGATGCTGCCACGCAGGGAATCCTACTGGCCGACCCGATGCCGGACCTCAGCGGGACGGCGCATCAGGGGTTCGGGTTGGTGTCCTTGCCGTCGAGCCACAGGGTGTCGGACCGGTCGCCGTGGGCGCCGCCCTTGCCCACGTGCTTGTCGCTGATCTGCGGCCCCTTGGTGATCACGTGCACGAGGGCCATCGCGTGACCCTGTCCCAGTTGGTAGTCCTCCTTGAGCCACGCGACGATCGGCGTCGCCTTGGTCGTCTGGTCGAACCCCTTCTCGGCGGCGAGTTCGATGAACTGCCGCGGGGTGAGGCCGGTCTTGGTCTCGATGTTGTCGAGGTATGCCTGGAAGGACATGGTGCTCCTGTGGTCAGTCCTCGTCGAGGAACGTCTGGATGATGGTGGCGGAGGCGTGGATGCCGATGATCTTGAGCACCCCGTCACCGACGTTGGTGAAGCGGTGCGGCACATAGGCGGGTCCGGTCGCGGTATCGCCTGCTCCGGCGACGAAGGTCTCCTCGCCCACCGTGATCGAGGCGATGCCCTCGATCACGACCCAGGTCTCAGGATAGGGATGCCAGTGCAGACCCGGCCCCTCCCCCGGCTGGTTCTCGACGAAGAAGTAGGACACGGCGGCGCCGTGTTCGACCCCGACGAACCTCCGGCTGCGCCCCGTGCCGATGCGGATGTCGTCGGCCGCGACGACGCCGGAGAGAGACGGTGTGCTGTTCATGGCTCCAGTCTCGACAGACCCTTCGCCTGCTCCTAGAGTTTCGATGTGGATCGAAACTCCAGCCCGATCGAGGGCGTCGAGCACCCGGATCATCGTGTCGAGTTCCACCTGAGCCCCGGCGACGTCGAGGCGGTGCGGTTCGGCATCTCCCCCGGGCACGAGCTCGCGCACGCGGTGAGGGTGTTGCGGCGTCCGGCCGCCCATCCGCTGCAATGGGGGTGGCTGCGCGCCGTTCGCGAACAGCTCCCGCGCTGCGACTTCGCACTGCTCTCCAGCGTGATCGGCGACGACGGCTACCTGCCCGACTTCCTCACGACCACGCCCCGATGGGATCTGACCCCCGAGGCCGAGCTCGACGAACTGCGCGCGGCACCTCTCGATCCGATGCGCGTCGACTTCGGGAAGATGGTGCAGCGTTCGACCGGCGCCCGCCGACAGGCCCTACGCGAGATGCAGGACCATCCCGAGCGCGCCCGTGACATGATCGCCGACGGGTGGGCCGCCGTATGGGAGGCGGCACTCGCCCCGGTGTGGCCGCAGCTCGAGCGCTTGCTCCGTGCCGACATCGCTGTGCGCGCCCGCACCATCACGACAGCAGGTATCGCCGGCATGGCCGGAGACCTGCACCGCCAGGTGACCTGGGGCGCGGGCGCCGTGCGCGTCTCCCTGCGTCGCCACAGCGAGCAGGTCGACTGCCGCGGAAGCGGACTGGTGCTGGTGCCCTCGGTCATGTCGTCGTGGGGCTGCATGGTGCTCACCGAACCTCCGGCGCAACCCACGCTGTTCTATCCGGCCCGCGGCGTCACCGCAGGCTGGGCCCGAGACGCCGCCGACATCGAGGATGCTCTCGGCGCCCTGCTGGGACCGGCGCGGGCGGCGATCCTGCTTCAGGCCGGCGCCGCCCGCACGACGACGCAGGTCGCGCACGATGCGGGCCTCGCGATATCGACGGCGTCGCATCACCTCTCGGTTCTTCGAGATGCCGGCCTGGTCACCAGCGAACGCGACGGCGCCAGGATGCACCACCTGCGCACCCCGCTGGGCGAGGCCCTGGTGGGTGCCGCGCTCTGACACCCGCCGTACGGGCTACTCCGCGGAGCCCACCGGGATGATCGGCCGGTGCTCGTAGTACGTCTGCAGCACCACCGTCGTGCGGGTGCTGACGTTCGCCGCCAGGCGCACGTCGCGCACGAGCTCTTCGAGTGCGCGCGGCGACGGCACCCGCACGAACAGCATGTAGCTCGCGTCACCGGCGATGGAGTGACAGGCCTCGATGGCATCGAGGTGCTCGAGCAGTTCCGGGGCGTTGTCCGGCTGGGCGGGGTCGAGCGGCGTGATCTCGATGAACGCCGAGAGCGGTGTTCCCACCTGTTCGGGGTCGAGGATCGCGCGGTAGCCGGAGATGACACCCCGCGTCTCCAGCCTGCGCAGGCGCGACTGCACGGCCGACACCGACAGCCCCACGGCGTCGGAGAGCTGCGAGAGCGTGGCACGGCCGTCGCGGGAGATGGCGGTCAGGATCGCGCGGTCGACAGAGTCATCCATAGCTGTAAGATTATCGTCAAGATTCCGTATATGCCGGAATCTTTCCACCAAACTCTCCGATCGGAGGTCCCGATGTCCCTTCTTTCCGCCAACAGTTCCGCTGTCCAGGCCATCGTCGGCGAACCTGAGGTCGTCGAGGACGCATCGATCGCCGAGCAGTCCGCCGCGTGGGCTCAGCTCAAGGACGCCGCGATCGCGATCCGCGAGATGCAGATCAAGGACGGCTCGATCCCGGATGCCGCGCACCACGCCGCCGCCCGTGAACTCGTCGGTGCGATCACCGCCGCGATCCGCGCACTCGCCCCCGCCTTCCCGCACGACGCCGAATACCTCGCCGCCTCCGTGGTCGACTTCGAGCGCTGGGTCTCGGAAGACTTCGGTGTGCCGGACTTCCTCGACTCGCTCGTGGCCTTCCAGCCGCAGCAGCACCGCGTCGACGGCATCCGCCACCTCGTCGTCTTCCCGATGTACACGCAGAACGGCTCGAGCGACCGCCTGGTCGAGGCGCTGATCGTCGAGACGATCTGGCCGGAGTTCATCGCGGCACTCGAAGCCGGCGACTACGGCAACAAGCTGTTCGTCTCGCTGCGTCTGGTCGATTTCACCCCCGGCTACGACACGAACTCGGCCGTGCTGTTCCCCGAGACCGTCGCGATGCGCGAGATCCCGACCTTCACGTGGGGCGCGATCTTCCAGGACCGCGAGGCGGCCCGCTACCGTCGTGTCACCCGTGCCGCTGCCGAGATCACCAACCTCGACCTGCCGGAGCGCGCGGCCGCGATGCTCGACGACCAGCAGATGACCGAGAAGACCTTCGTCATGTGGGACATCATCCACGACCGCACCCACATGCGCGGCGATCTGCCCTTCGACCCGTTCATGATCAAGCAGCGGATGCCGTTCTTCCTCTACTCGCTGGAGGAGATGCGCTGCGACATGACGGCGTTCCGCGAGTCGGTGAAGATCGAGCGTGCTCTCGCTGCCCGCATCGAAGCCGGCGAAGAGCTCACCGAGATCGAGCAGGAGACGCACGACTACGCGCACCTCGTGCAGTACGCGGTGATCTTCGATCGCATCTTCCGCTTCTCGATCACGGGCACTCGCACGCGCAACTACGACGCGGTCGGCGGACAGCTCCTGTTCGCGTGGCTGCACCAGCGTGGCGTGCTGCACTGGACCGACACCGCTCTCGCGTTCGATTGGGACGCCGTGCCGGATGCCGTGGTGGCTCTGGGAGATGCGATCGACGACCTGTACTGGCACTCGATCGACCGTCCGAAGGTCGCGCACTGGCTCGCCGCATACGAGCTCGTCCGCGGCACGCTCACCCCGCACCCGGCGTCTCAGTGGGCCCGCGGCTTGTCCGACGAGATCCTCGCCGGCGCGCCGAAGGGCTACACCGACGCCGTGATGGACGACGAGTTCCCGCTGTCGATGTTCTTCGAGACCCTCGACAAGAAGATGAAGCCGGTCATCGAGTCGACCGTCGGCATCCGCGGCACGGACGACTGATGACCACGCGCGCACCGCGCGCGTTCCGAGTGTGACGCTGGGGCGCACCGCGCTGCGGCCGGAACCTCTCGTGCGGGATCTCCCGCAGGTTCCGGCCGCAGAAGCCCCTCCGATCCGGGAGAGTGGACGACATGGCTGAACACGTGGCACAAGAGGCCGAGCGCACCGAATCGACGGCTTCCGGACGCATCGTCCTGCTCGCCGGGGCCACCAGTGCGGCCGGCCTCGCCGTGACGCGGGCGCTGGTCGCCGCGAACGCACGGGTCTTCGCGACCGGCCGCTCGGAGGAGCGCCTGCAGGAGCTGGCGCGTGCCGGGGCTCAGGTCGAGGTCGCCGATGCGACCTCTCTCGATGAGATG
>NZ_QOAY01000037.1:0-3626 GCF_003314775.1 Microbacterium sp. H6
CGCGCCGACCACCATGCCGACCGCGAAGGCCGAGGTGAGCAGACCCGCGGTGCCGACGGAGACGTCGAGATCGGCGGCGATCGCGGGCAGGAGACCCGCGAGCATGAATTCGGACGTGCCCATGACGAAGACGGCAAGGGCGAGCAGGTAGAGAGCAGAGGGCATGGCAGTACTCCGAGGTGAGAGATCAAGAAGGGGGCTTCTCGTCACCACGGCCGGCATCCGGGGATGCACCAGTAGGCGCCTCCGCGGAGGGGAGGCGCAGCTACGGGATCGCAGCTATCGGCGCACGGGGCCGGCGGTGTGACCGACGGCCCCCGACTCGTCTGACTCGGGACTCGACATGCTCGAACTCTACCGCGCTACGGCATCTCGTCCGCCGCGACGTGTTCGACCAGAGGGAGCACCCGACCGGAGAGGTGCGTGCGCATCGCGATCGACGACGCGGTGCGGGCGACCCCCGGCACCAGGGCGACCCGGTCGAGCACCTCCTGCAACTGCGTGGCATCGCGCGCCACCAGTCGCAGTTGCATGTCGCTCGCTCCGGTGACGGTGTGCATGTCGACGATCTCTGGGACGGCGTCGGCCAGCGCCGTCGCCACCTCGTCATGCCCGACCTTCTGATCGATCTCGACCAGGCAGAAGGCGACGACACCGTATCCGAATCCGGCCGGATCGATGCGCGGCACGATCGCCTCGATCACCCCGCCCTCGTGCAGGCGCGCGAGTCGGCTCGTCGCCGTTCCCCGCGCGATGCCGAGCCGCCGCGCGCACTCCAGGATCGGCAGCTGCGGCGACTCCGTCAGCAGTCGGATGAGCTGGGCGTCGAGGCGATCGATGCGCATCGTCACTCCCGCGGGACGCCGGGCCTCGCCACGCTCCTGGTCGCGCGTGCGACGAGCAAAAGCACGGCGGTGAGCCCGAGTGTCAGCAGCAACTGGATGCGGGCGGCCTCATCGATCATCGCGAGGGCGATCACCGCGGCGAGCAGCACCAGACACAGCCACGACAGCCAGGGGAAGCCCCACATCCGCATCGGCATCTCGTCGCCTGCGCGGTCCGCACGACGGCGGAGGATGATCTGCGCCACCGCGGTCGCGGTCCAGATCACCAGCAGCGTCGAGCCGACCACGTTGAGCAGGGCCGGCAGCACGACGTCGGGGAACGCCCAGTTGAGTCCGACCGTGACGAACCCGAAGGCGACGGAGGCCAGCACCGCGACGAACGGCACGCCCTTGAGGCTCGTCCGGGTCGCAGCCAGCGGAGCAAGGCCCCGCTCCCCCAGCGAGTACGCCATGCGGGAGGCACCGTAGATGTTGGCGTTCATGGCCGAGAGCAGCGCGATGATCACGATCAGGTCCATCACGAGGCCGACTCCCGGTACGTTCAGGGTCTCGAGCACCGCGGAGAACGGGCCGGCCTTCACCGCAGGATCGTTCCAGGGCAGCACCGCCACGATCACGAAGATCGACCCGACGTAGAACACCATGATGCGCACGAGCACCTCGCGGACGATGCGGCGGATGTTGCGCGCGGGATCGTTCGACTCGGCGGCGGCGATGGCGACCACCTCGGTGCCGCCGAACGCGAAGACCACGATCAGCAGGGCACCGGCGATGCCCGCGATGCCGTTCGGGGCGAACCCGCCGTTGTCGACGAGGTTCGAGATGCCGGTACCCGGCACGCCCGGGATGAGGCCGACGATCGCGCACACCCCGACCACGAGGAAGGCGATGATCGCCGCGACCTTGATCGCCGCGAACCAGAACTCGAAGCGACCGTAGTTGCGCACGCCGAACAGGTTCACGGCCGTGAGCGCCACGACGAAGATCAGCACCCACACCCAGGCCGGGATCCCGGGGGTCCAGTTCGCCACGATCGCGCCGGCGCCCGTCGCCTCGGCCGCGATCACCACGACCAGCTGGATCCAGTACAGCCAGCCCACCGCGCTGCCGGCGCTACGGCCCATCGCCTTCTGCGCGTACGAGCTGAAGGCACCGGAGCTCGGCCTCGCCGCGACCATCTCGGCCAGCATCGCCATCACGAGCACGACGATGCCGCCGGCCACGAGGTACGACACCAGCACTGCGGGCCCCGCGATGCTGATCGCCTGGCCCGAGCCGACGAACAGGCCGGCGCCGATCGCGCCGCCGAGTCCCATCATCGAGATCTGACGGCGCGTCAGCCCCGGGTGCAGACCCTTGGTGGTCGTCGTGGTGGTGGGCACCTCGGTCACGGGATCGTTGGTCACGCGTCCATCGGTCATGCGTTCACCTCGGCGAGCTCGGTCTCGAGGGCGGCTTGCACCCGATCGATGTCCTCCACGGAGCCCGAGGAGATGCGGACGCCCTCGCCGGGGAAGACGCGTGCGACCACGCCGCCCTCCTGGAGCAGTCGTTCGAGCTCCGGTGTGCGGTCCCCGGATGGCACCCAGACGAAGTTGGCCTGCGAGCGGACGGCGGGCCATCCGGCGGCAGTGAGCACGTCGTGCAGGCGGTCGCGCTGGGCGACCACCTCGTCGATACGCGTCGCGAGCTCCTCCTCGGCGTCGAGGGACGCGAGGGCAGCGGTCTGGGCGAGGTCGGTCACACCGAACGGCACCGCCACCTTGCGCTGGTTCTCGGCGACGGCGTCCGGCGCGATGGCGTAGCCGATCCGGAGCCCGGCGAGCCCGTAGGCCTTGGAGAACGTGTGCAGCAGGGCCACGTGCGGGTGACGTCGGAACAGCTCGATGCCGGCTCCCCTGCTGTCGGTGCGGTCGAAGTGCACGTAGGCCTCGTCGATGACCACGAGCACGTCGTGCGGCACCGCCGCGACGAAACGCTCCAACTCGTCGGCACTCACGACGGTGCCCGTCGGGTTGTTCGGATTGCAGACGAAGATCAGGCGGGTGCGTGGGGTGATCGCCGCCAGCATCGCGTCGAGGTCGTGAGCGTGGTCCGCGTCGAGCGGCACCGGGACGGGCGTCGCCCCGGCGATGCGGACGAGCGACGGATACGCCTCGAACGACCGCCACGCGAAGATGACCTCGTCGCCGTCACCGGCGACCGCGTGGATGAGCGGCGCCGCGATCTCCACCGACCCCGCACCGACGGTGACTTCGGAGACGTCGACACCGTAGCGGGAGGCGAGTCGCTCGCGCAGCTTCGCGGCACTCATATCGGGATAGCGGTTGATTCCGTCGAGGCGCTCACGCACGGCCTCGACGACCGACGGGAGCGGCGGGTGCGGGGACTCGTTCGAGGAGAGCTTGGACGCACCGGCCGGAGCGGAGCGCCCCTGACGGTAAGCGGGAACGGCGTCGAGTCCGGCGCGAGTGGGAAGGGGCATCGTCAGAGCGTCCTTGCTGTGATCGGGTGAGGTGTCGCGCAACACTAGAACGGAATCCCACCACTGGGCAATCGGCGCACCGGAAGCTGCGCATCTCGCGCAATCGAGCGCCCGTCCCTCGGGATGGGCTGGACACACTGCACAGTGTGAAGGTCAGCGCGCGACCGACACCTCGGCAGGATCGCTGACCGGCAGCCGGCACACGAACGCCCGACAGTCGTAGGCGCGGTCCGTCGACGTGTCCTTGCCCTCGAACAGCTCGAACCCGGCATCCGCGAATGCCCGCGCCTGGTCCG
>NZ_QOAY01000245.1:0-19783 GCF_003314775.1 Microbacterium sp. H6
CGGTCGTCGACGCCGCGAACGGTGACGCACCGCTCACGCGTCGTCAGGTGCGCGAGCTCGAGAAGGTCCGCACGGCCTCCGTGCCGGTGGTCACACCGGAAGGCACCTCGGAAGACGGCGTCGCTGCTGCCGGCGACGGGGAAGCGGAGCAGCCCGCCGAAGCGGGCCCCTCCGACGCCGCTGCCGCGCCCGCGGAGATCGTGTCGGGCGTTCCTGACTTCACCCGCAACGAAGAGCCGGGCGATGCCGACGACGACGATGATGATGATGTCGCCGTAGAGCCCGTCCGGGCATCGGTCGCCGCAGACGCGGTGGGCGAGGTCCCGCTGGAGACCACGGCGGCGTCCACGGGCGATGAGGACGATGTGGCTGCGGCCCTCGGGCTTCCCGCCCAGGCAGAGGACGCCGGCGAGCAGGATCCCGACGACGTGCTCGCCGATGTCGACGACGCCGGGGATGAGGTCGTCGGCGACGCACGCCCGACCGTCAACTCCGCTTTCGGCGAGGGGCTGCTCGCAGACGCTCCCGACCCGCACGCGCCCTTCCGCCCGTCTTTCGATGAGCTGCTCACGGTCGGCGACTCGACCGGCTCCCAGCACTCCGCGCCGAATGCGCTGATCTTCACACCCTCTCCCGGAGAGGGATCGCTCTCCGGTCCCGTCGCATCGACCGGCGAGATCCTCGTGACGGGGTCGTACGAACTGCCGCAGGGCATGGGTTCGCAGGGCCACGCACTCGGAACCACCGACGGCAAGGATGTCGACGCCGTTCTCATCGACGGCGAGCTTCCCCCCGCGTCGTCGCCTACGCCGATCGCCGCCAGCTCGGCGGTCAGCACCATCAAGCCCGCCGGCGAGGTGATCCGTCCGCCGGCGCCTGAGAAGGGCAACCGGCTGATGATCACCCTGGCGATCGTCGCCGGAGGGCTTGCCCTCGCTGTCGGTGTCGTCGTCATCATCGCCATCACCACGAATGTGTTCTGATGCAATCACCTGAAACCGCCGAAGAGATGCTGCGTCTGGCAGCACAGGCCGCCGTCGACAAGGGCGGAGAGGATCTCGTCGCACTCAACGTCTCCGAGCCGCTTCCGCTCGTCGACATCTTCCTGCTCGTCACCGGAAACAGCGAGCGCAATGTCGCCGCGATCGCCGACGAGATCGAAGACCGCCTGATCGAGTCCGGGCACAAGCGCGTCCGCCGAGAGGGTCGGGCGGAGGCTCGCTGGGTGCTGCTCGATTTCGGTGACCTGATCGTGCACGTGTTCCACCAGGAGGAGCGCGTGTACTACGGGCTGGAGCGTCTGTGGAAGGACTGCCCCGTCGTTCCGATCGACGTGGCGGTGCCTGCCGCCACCGACCAGGGCTGACGTGTCAACGCACCTCGTCACCGGTGCGGGTTCCGGCATAGGGGCTGTTCTCGCTAGACGGCTCCTGGATCGCGGCGACGACGTCGTGGCGCTCGCCCGCGATGCCGGGCGTGCCAGACAGATCGCGGAGACGCTTCCCGGAGCTTCCGTCCTCGTCGGAGACCTCTCCCAGCCGGGGCGACTGTCGTGGGCGCTGTCGAAGCAGCAGCTGCCCGAGCGGATCGATGCGCTCGTCCACGTCGCCGGCGTCGTCGACCTCGGCGATGTGGCTGATCTCGCTCCCGCGCTGTGGGAGCAGCAGCTCGCCGTGAATCTCATCGCCCCTGCCGAGCTCACGCGCCTGCTTCTGCCCGTCCTGCGCGTGTCACAGGGGCAGATCGTGTTCGTCAACTCGGGAGCGGGCCTCCGCGCCAACGCCGGGTGGTCGGCGTATGCGGCGTCGAAGCACGGTCTCCGTGCGCTTGCCGATGCGCTGCGCGCCGAGGAGGCCGCGCACGGAGTGCGGGTGACGTCGATCTATCCCGGCCGCACAGCCACTCCCATGCAGGAGCGCGTGCACCAGCAGGAGGGCCAGGACTACGACGCCGAGCGGTTCATCACGCCGGACGCGGTCGCCACGACCATCCTCACGGCGCTCGATCTTCCACGCGATGCGGAGATCACCGACCTCACGGTGCGACCGGGGCGCTGACTCCGCGCTGCTCCGCGTTCACGCGCTCATTCGGGTGCGGCGCGCGAGCATGCCCCGGTCGGCGCGTGTCTGGGGAGGAATGGCCGAGAGCAACGACCGGGTGTAGGGGTGCTCTGCGCGAAGGTAGACGTCTTCGGTCTCACCGATCTCGACCATCTCGCCCAGGTACATGACCGCGACGCGGTCGGCGATGTGCCGCACGAGGGAGAGATCGTGCGCGATGAAGACGATCGACATTCCCAGTCGCTCCCGCAGCTCGCACAGCAGGTCGATGATCTGTGCGCGGATCGACACATCCAGCGCCGAGACGGGTTCGTCGCACACCAGGACGTCCGGGTCGAGTGCGAGTGCCCGAGCGATGCCGATGCGCTGACGCTGTCCGCCGGAGAACTGGTGCGGGAAACGCGAACCCATCTCGGCGGTGAGGCCGACGAGTTCCAGCAGCTCGGCGACGCGCTCGCGCCTGCTCGACGGCGTTCCCGAGTGCGTCGCGGCGAGCGGTTCGGCGATGATCTGCTGCACGGTCATCCGGGGGTTGAGTGACATGTAGGGGTCCTGGAACACCATCTGCACCCCACGCCGCAGGATCTTCCGATCCTGGAGCCGCCCTCTCGTCACATCCTGGTCGCGGTAGCGCAGGGTTCCCGCATCGGGGGAGTCGAGCCCGACCAGCATCCGCGCCAGAGTCGACTTGCCGCTTCCGGACTCGCCGACGATCGCCAGGATCTCGCCCTGGCGGAGGTCGAGGTCGACGTCGGCTACCGCGGCGACCCGGTGCGCACGGCGCCCGCTTCCCGAACGGAAGGTGCGCTCGAGGCCGCGTCCCTCCAGGATCGGCGGGGTGTCGGCATCCTGCGCCGCCGGGCTCACATCTCGCGGCATCGAGTTCAGCAGCTGCACCGTGTACGGATGCTGCGGCTCGGTGAGCACGACGTCGGCGGATCCCGTTTCGACGATGCGACCGGTGCGCATGACGGCGACCTGATCCGCGACCTCCATCACGACACCGAGGTCGTGCGTGATGAGCAGGATCCCCATTCCGAGTCGATCACGCAGGGAGAGCAGCAGATCGAGGATCTGGGCCTGCACTGTCACATCGAGCGCGGTCGTCGGCTCATCCGCGATGATGAGATCAGGGTCCAGCGCGATCGCCATGGCGATCAGGATGCGCTGGCGCTGGCCGCCGGAGAACTGGTGCGGGTAATCGTGCACACGCTTGTCGGGGGAGGGGATACCGACGAGGGCCAGCAGCTCGACCGCGCGCGCCTGGGCGGCGCTCCGGCCGATGCTGCGGTGAGCACGGATCAGATCGATGATCTGATCGCCGATGCTGAGGACCGGATTCAACGCGGAAAGGGCGTCCTGCATGACCAGGCTGACGTGCACACCCCGCAGGCGCCTGTGCTGTTCGGCGGAGAGGGAGAGGAGATCGGTCCCGCTGAGCGTCAGGGTGTCCGCCTCCACATCCCCGTTGTCGATGAGGCCCATGATCGCGCGGGCGGTCATGGACTTTCCTGATCCGGACTCGCCCAGCAGCGCGAAGACCTCGCCCCGGCGCACGGTGATGTCGATGCCATCGACCACGCGGTTGCGCCGGCCTTCGCCGGTGAGGGTGACGGTGAGTCCCTTGACGTCCAGGACGACGGTGTTCCGGGGGGCGGGTGCGTTCTCCATGGGTGCCATCATGCCAGCTTCCAGCCTCTGAATTGTTTCGAACAGGAAACATTTCGTCTGGAAATAATCACAGTGGTTGACATCTATGCCGAAATCCTCCAGATTCGAGGAAACTCCCGCTTGGTGACCGAGTGGGACACCCGCATCATCGAACCGAAGGAGCGCATCCGTGCTCGAACAAGCTGGCCGGTACACCGGCTACACCGCGTACGACTATCTGGAAGCCGGCAAGGACTACCGCGAATTCCGCTACGCCAAGCAGATCGGCCGCGTCCCGGCTTACGATCTCGGCCTGAGCGATGCGCAGCGCGAACGCACCGAGCGCCTGCTCCGCGAGGAGACCGTGATCTCCCTGCACGAGCACGTGCAGGTCTTCCCCGAGGACATGGGCGAGCTACGCGACCACATCCGCCAGGGTCGCGAACCCACCGGCTACCAGGGTCTCGCCCGTTCCGGACTCACGGCCGTGTTCGACAACGGTATGGACGGCACCTGCTGCATCTCGAGCGACGCAGGGTGGAAGTACCAGGACGTGCTGTTCGACCTCGGTGTTCGCATGGCCGACCTCGCGCACCAGGACTTCGTGATCAAGGCCGAGTCGATCAAGGACATCCGCCACGCGGCGGAGACCGGCCGAGTCGCGCACATCTTCGCGCTCGAGGCGTCGACCATGATCGAGAACGAGGTCGACCGCCTCGACGTGCTGTACGGCTTCGGCGTGCGTCAGATGGGCATCGCCTACTCCGAGGCCAACATGCTCGGAGGCGGACTGAAGGAGCGGGGCGACGGCGGACTGACATACTTCGGCGAGCGCGCGGTCGAGCGGATGAACAAACTCGGCATCGCGATCGACATCTCCCACTCCGGGGACCAGACGTGCCTCGATGTGATCGCCCACTCGACGAAGCCGGTCTTCATCACGCACGCCGGTGCTCGTGGGCTGTGGCCGACCAACCGCATGAAGACCGACGAGACGATCATCGAGTGCGCCAAGCGCGGCGGTGTGATCGGCATCGAGGCGGCTCCGCACACCACCATCTCGCCCCAGCACCCGAAGCACTCGCTGGAGTCGGTGATGGATCACTTCCAGTACTGCGTCGACCTGGTGGGCCTGGAGCACGTGAGCTTCGGACCGGACACGCTGTTCGGGGACCACGTCGGCCTTCACGACGCGTTCTCCTCGAACCTGTCGCTGGGGCAGGCGCACGCCAACGTCGACTACGAGAAGCAGCCGTACGTCGACGGCATCGAGAACCCGGCCGAAGCCTTCTACAACATCATCGGCTGGCTTGTGAAGCACGACTACTCCGACGACGAGATTCGCGCCGTCGTCGGAGGGAACACCATGCGCGTACTCGAGGAGGTCTGGGTCTGATGAAGTACAGCAAGTTCCTCGCCCTCGGTGCGGCCGCGGCTCTCGCCGTCGGTCTCGCCGCGTGCGCCCCGTCCGCGCCGGAACCGGGGGAGTCGTCCGGCTCCGCCGGTCCGAGCGACGAGACGATCAGCATCGGCACGACGACGGATGTCGTGAACTTCAACCCGGTGCTCGGCAACAGCAGAACGGATTCGTGGATCACGAACCTGATGTATCCGCACCTGCTGAGCATCAGCGATGACGGCAGCAAGGAAGCCCACGTGGCCACGGATTGGGGCTACGTGGATGACACCACGGGCTTCTACGAGATCCGCGACGACCTCACCTGGAGCGACGGCGAGCCCCTCACCGCCGAAGACGTGGCGTGGACCCTGAACGCGGTCAAGCGCGATCAGGCCCCCGGCACGTTCTACGGACAGCTCGGCAACCTCGACACCGCGACAGCCGTGTCGGACACCCGTGTCGAGCTCACTCTCACCCAGCCGGACTCGTCCATCGTCGAGGAGATCGGGTTCTGGGGTGTCGTCGTCCCGCAGCACGTCTTCGAGCCGAAGGGATCGATCGCCGAGTTCGCGAACGACGGCAGCGACGGGGGATGGGTGGGCATGGGCCCGTTCATCATGAGCGACTTCCAGGTGGGTCAGCACTACACGCTGAAGCGCGTCGAGGACTACCCGCTCGTCAAGGGCGGCGTCCCTGGACCCGCCGAGGTCGTGTATCGCGTGTATCCGGACGTGAACACCGAGATCCTGGCACTGCAGAGCGGCGAGATCGATGTGATCGCGAACGCGCTGCCGCCGGCACAGGTCGAGCAGCTCGGCAACACCGACGGTCTGCAGGTCATCGAGGCTCCGGGGCTCGGCTACGCCCACCTGGTCTACAACATGGACAGGCCGGACCTCGCGAAGACCGAGGTCCGTCAGGCACTCGCCCATGCCGTCGACTACGACGCGATCCGCACTGTCGTGCTGCAAGGGCAGGCCGTCTCGACGGGCTCCAGTGCGCTGATGCCGGTGCTCGCGAAGTACTACGACAAGTCGGTCAAGGAGTACGAGTTCGACCCCGAGAAGTCGCGCTCGCTCATGGAGAAGGCCGGCTACGCGGCGGACGCGAGCGGGAAGTTCCCGGTCTCGTTCCGGCTGATCTACTCGCTGCAGGACAGCGTCACCAGCCAGTGGGCCCAGATGGTGAAGGACAGCGCGGCAGAAGCCGGCATCACGATCGAGCTGCAGGGCACCGAGCGCAACACCTACCTCTCCATGACAAGCGAGGGCGACTACGACATCTATGCGGGCAACTTCGCCATCATGGACGACCCGGTGACGAACTTCTCGCTGTCGTATCTCCCCGGCGGGGCGATCAACTACACGCACGTGGACGATCCCGACCTCAACGCCCTGATCGAGGAGGGAATGGTCACCTTCGACCAGGACGAGAAGATCTCGATCATGCGCAAGGCGAACAAGATCGTCCATGAGCAGGTCTACGACAACATCATGTACACGCAGAACCTGTTCTTCGCAGCCAGCGACGAGTGGGCCGGCTTCATCGCGAAGCCGAGCGAGCTGCTCTCGATCGTGAACCCGCTCTCGCTCGCGAGCGCGCACCCGGTCGAGTAACAACCACCGAAATCTCGAGGAAGGTCGCCCGGGTGTCCCGAGCATCGTTCATTCTCCGTCGCGCCGGTCGCGGTCTGCTCACGATCTGGTTCGCCGTGACCGTGACGTTCCTGCTGCTGCGTCTGCTTCCCGGTGACCCGGCGCTGGCGCTGGCGAGTCCGAACATGACGGACGACATCCGGGCGACCATCCTCGAGCAGTACGGTCTGGACCAGCCCCTGATCGTGCAGTACGGGCTCTACATGTGGCAGCTGCTGCAGGGGAACCTCGGCATCTCTTTCACACAGTCGATCCCGGTCACGGACGTCCTGCTGCAGCGGTTGCCGTGGACGCTCCTGCTGACCATCACGGCGCTGGTGCTCACGATCCTCATCGGAGTACCGCTGGGTGTGGCCGCGGCTTCCCACAAGGGACGGTTCGTCGATAGGGCGGTGCAGGTGCTCGGAGTCACCGGGCAGTCGCTGTTCGTGCCGAGCGTCGCGATCCTGCTGCTGTTCGTGTTCGGTCTGAATCTGGGGTGGTTCCCGATCGGTGGGGCCTACACCAACAACACCTACGGCTTCGAGTGGTATCTGAGCGTCGCGCAGCACCTCGTCCTGCCTGCGGTATCGCTCATGCTGATCCAGGTGGGCTCCTACGTCCTGACGATGCGATCGACGTTGATCGAGACGCTCGGCGAGGACTACATCCTCCTCGCCAAGGCGAACGGCATCCGCGGCAGCCGCATCCTCTGGAAGCATGCGTTGCGCAACGCCCTGCTCCCGACCACCACCCTGATCGGACTGCAGCTCGGCTTCCTGGTCGGCGGCGCCGTGCTCACGGAGACGGTGTTCGCCTACCCCGGCATCGGCCGTGGCATCTACGAAGCAGTCACCCAGCTCGACTTCCCCGTCCTGCAGGGTGCGTTCCTCATGCTCGCCGTCACGGTGGTCGTGGCGAACACCATCACCGACATCATCTACGGCTACCTGGACCCGAGAGTGAAGACCTCATGACCGCTCCGATGCCCTCCGCAGAGGCCCTGACCCCGAGTGAGCCGACCGCTGCAGGCAGCGAGCGGGCGAGCGCCCACACCTGGCGTGCGTTCCGCCGTGACCCGCTCGGCATGATCTCCCTCGGACTGCTGATCCTGCTCGTGATCGTGGCTCTCGTCGCGCCTCTGATCGCTCCGTATCCGGCCAGCTACGGACCCGACGTACTGCGTCCGCCGAGCGGTGACCACTGGTTCGGCACCGATGCTCTCGGGCGGGACGTGTTCTCCGAGGTGATCTGGGGCACGCAGCAGAGTGTGCTGGTGGCCGTGGCGGCCTCGCTGATCGCGATCGTCTTCGGCACGATCATCGCGGTCCTCGGAGCGTACTTCCGCAAGCTCGACAGCTTCATCAGCGTGATCGTCGACATGACGCTCTCGCTCCCCGTGCTGCCGCTCATGATCCTGATCGCCGCGTTGGTGGGGCCGAGCACATCGACCATCATCTTCGTGGTCGCCGCGTTCTCCTGGCCGGAGGTCACCCGCCTCGTGCGTTCTCAAGCGCTCACGGTGGTCGGTCTGCCCTACGTCGACGCGTCGCGGCTGATGACCACGTCTCCGGTGTGGATCATCACCAAGCACGTGCTGCCCGCTGTGACCCCGGTGGTCGTCGTCTCCGTGGTGGTGACGGCCTCACGGGCTGTGCTCTCGGCCGCGGGACTGGCCTTCCTCGGCCTCGGCGACCCGACGACCTGGTCCTGGGGGCGCATCCTCTACGAGGCGCAGCAGGCCGGTGCGATGGTCAGCGCCTGGTGGCTGACGCTCTTCCCCTCGATCGCGATCCTCATCCTGGTGCTCTCCGCGACACTGCTCTCGATCGCCTACAACGACGCGCGCAACCCGCGCCACCTCGCCCGATAGGAGACCGTGATGACCGAGTTCGACCAGCGTCTCGCGCCCGAGTTCTTCGACCGGGTACAGACCAGGGTGCGCGAGCGGATGGCCGAAGCGGGTTTCGATGCCTTCCTCACCGATCACCCCGAGGACATCGCGTACCTCACCGGTTTCTTCCACCACCCGTCCGAGCGTCCGGTGGCGATCTGGCTCGAGGCGGGAGGCCGCGTGGTCATGCTGCTGCCCGAGCTGGAACGCGAGTACGCCGAATCGCAGTCTTCCCGTGCGGAACTGGTCGCGTTCTTCGAGTATCCCGGCGTCGTCGCGCCCTTCGAAGTGCTCGCCCGTGCGGTCTCACCTCGCGGGCGGGTCGGGTTCGCGGCGTCGATGCCGTCCGCCCGCCTGTCTGCGGCGAGGGAGGCGATGCCCGATGCCGATCTCGTCGCCTCGGGGCTGCTCACCCGCGCCCGCTACGTGAAGTTCCCCGAGGAGGTGGAGCTGCACCGTGAAGCGGCCCGTGTCACCGACCGGATGCTCGACGCCGGCGTGCAGCTGGTGCAGGCGGCGGTCGCGGCCGGGGGAGATCTTCCGACCGAGGCCGAGCTCGAGCGACACGTCACCGCGACCGGCACCGGCATCATGTACGCCGAGCACCGCAATGTCGTCGTCGCGTCACTGCTGGCCGGGGGACTGGTCTATTCAGGGCCCAATTCCGCCTTCCCGCACGGGCTCCCCTCGGTGAACCGTCTCAAGGCCGGCGACACCTTCATGCTCTCCCTGGGCTGCGCGGTCGGCGGTCGGTTCATCGAGGGGGAGCGCACCTTCGTGCTGGGCGAACCCACTGCGCAGCAGCGGCGGTACCACGACGCGATCCACGCGGCACAGCTGCGCGGTCGCGAGACCATCCGTGCGGGGCTCGAGTGCCGTGAGGCCAACCGCCTGTGCCTCGATGTGATCCGCGACGCCGGACTCGGAGAGTACATCCGGCACCGGCAGGGGCACGGCATCGGTCTCGGCATGCACGAGGCGCCATGGCTGGAAGACGGAGACGCCACGCAGCTCGAGGCAGGAATGGTCGTCTCGAATGAACCCGGTATCTATGTGCCGGGCCACGCCGGCTACCGGATCAGCGACAGCATGCTCGTGACCGCCACCGGCGCCGAACCCCTGACCACCTTCCCGCGCAGCCTCGACGAGTGCACGATCGCGCTCTGACCCACGGAATCCGAGAGAAGCAGAGAACATGACATCCACCCCGCCGGTATCCCCGGAGTTCGCCGCAGCCACCAGTGACCACGAATGGGTCGAGATCAACGGGAACCACCTGGCCGTCGAGGTCCTCGGTCCCGAGGGCGCTCCGGTCATCATCACCCATCACGGAGCCCCCGGCCTCGGGTCCCGCGCCGAACCGCGCGCCAGTTTCGGTCGACTCGCCGACGAATACCGCGTCGTGGTGTTCGATGCGCGCGGCAGCGGAGCGAGCGAGGGCCTCGGCACCTACAGCCACGAGCAGTGGGCGGCGGACATCGACGGTCTGCGGGAGTGGATCGGTGCGGAGAGGATCGTGATCGCCGGTGGCTCGTACGGCGGTTTCATGGCCATGGAGTACGCGCTGCGATACCCGGAGCACGTACAGGCGATCGTGCTGCGCGACACCTCTCCGGACAACTCCAACGCTCACCTGGCGCGTGAGAACGCCCTCGCCTCGGACCGTGTCACGATCGACATGGAGAAGTTCGACCGCATCGACGCCGGACAGGTCCACGACGACAAGGACCTGAAGGACTGCTGGCGCGAGATCCTGCCCCTGTACGACTTCGTGTACGACCCGGAAGCGACCGAGCGCAAGGTGCAGGCGACGCCGTACCGCTATCGCGCACACAACTACGCCTTCTCGGTGAACCTCCCGAACTACGACCTCAAACCGCGCCTGCCCGAGATCGGTGTGCCGACACTCATCACCGTGGGCCGGACGGACTGGATCACGCCAGTATCGTGTAGCCAGACGATCGCCGATCTCATCCCGGACTCCGAGATGGTGGTGTTCGAGAAGTCGGGGCACTCCCCGCAGATCGAGGAGGCAGAGGCGTGGACGAAGACCGTGCGCACGTTCCTGCACCGGGTGTACCCGCCGACCCGATGAGCAGCGTCGATCTCACGAGGGAAGTGAGCGACCTCGACCGACGGATCGTCGTCGCGCTGCAGCAGGACGGCCGAGCGAGTTGGACGTCGATCGCCGAGTTCGCCGGAGCCGCCGTCTCCACGGTCACCCGACGCGGACAGCAGCTGCTCGCCGAGGGGCTGGTGCGGGTCGGGATCGTTCCGACGCTGGGCAGTGAAGGCCATGTAGAGACCTTCTTCGTCCGGATCAACTGCACGCCCGGTTCCCAGCTGAGCGTCGCGCAGGCTCTGATCGGTTCGCCCTACGTGCGGTTCGTGACGCTGGTCACCGGCAAGTTCGACGTGTTCGCCGAGGTCGTCATCCCGGGGGATTCCGCCACCTACGCGCACGTCCTCACGGACCTGCAGGCGATACCGGGTGTCGAGCGTTGGCGCAGCGACCTGGTCGTGCACACCTACAAGGTGAGCTTCGACTGGGGGAGGCAGCTCTACGACGCGCACGCCGAAGCCGCGAGCGATCCGCAGTCGTACATGCCCGCGCCGAACACCTGCGATCCCACGCACTTCGATGACGCGGACCGCGCGATCGTCGAGGAGCTTCGACACAACGGTCGTGCCTCCTTCCAGTCGATCGGCGACAAGCTGGACATGAACGAGAGCAGCGTCCGTCGCCGGTACGAACGCATGCGCAACGGCGGGTGCTTGACGACCGTGACCATGGTTCCGGCGTCCGCACTCGGCATGAGCGCCGAGACACTTCTCATCCTTCGGGTGGAACCCTCTCGGATCGCCTCGGTGGCACGCACCCTCGCCCAGCACGTCTCGGTGCGCTTCCTGGCCGCAGCGCTCGAGGAGAACTCCCTCTACTGCGAGATCATCCTGCCGAGCACCGAGACCCTCCACGACTTCCTCACCGGGACCATCGCGCACCTCAAGGGAGTCAGAGGATGGAACGCGGCCATGGAACTGGTGTTCATGAAGCGAGGATTCATCGAGACACCCTGGTGGCGCGCGCAGGTCGCCTCGGCCGAGGCCGCCGACAACGCCTCCTGACCCCGCGGCGGCATCCTTCGCGAGCAGTGTCAAGGGGCTTTGCGCGAGCCGAACCGTGGCGCACTCTTTGAGGAAGAGAGAGTCCTGGAGGGCCCGCACATGTCTGAACTTCCGGATCCACGTTTCATACTGAATCGCATCACGGCGTCGGAGTGGGTGATCAACGACCTCCGTTACTCGCCGAACGATCCGCGCCATGTGGTGGCGTGCGTGTACGAACTGGCCGAGACCGAGGTCGAGGTCACGTGGCTTCGCGACCTTCCCCTCGCGTCCCGATACGGTACGGCCTTCGAAGTGCTGGAGGACGTCGAGAGGATGCGCGGGTCGAGCAGGGCCACGCGTCCGATTTCGATCTCGCACGTGCCGCCGCTGCTCGCGACCTAGCAGGCCGCACGTCGACAGCAGAAGCGCACCCCTCCGTACACGGAGGGGTGCGCTTCTTCATGCCACGCGGCGGCAGGACGAGCTCAGCGCGTCGTCGGTCGGCTCACCGCAGCTGGAGATCCGTGATGCAGGTGCGGTCGTCGGGAGAGGTCGTCGACAGTGGCACGGAGCCGATCAGCCCCTGGCTCTCGACGGTCAGCGTCGCCTCGAGGCCGCGGGGCACCCATACGCCGACGAAGCCGTTGTCCTGGGTTCGTCGGGTCTCGTCGACGACAATGCTCCCGTCGTCGGTCGTCAGGGTGACACGGACCTCCGTGTCGGCGAGCTCGCCCACGCACGTCGTGAGGCTGTGGAAGTGGCACTCGTGGGTCTGATCGCGGAACGGCGCGATCGAGACGTAGACAGCGTCGTCGGGCAGGGGAAGTCTGCCCTCTCTGCCCCTGGCGTCTCGAAGCACGAGCGTGTCGGGCTGCACCGAGGCGAGGAGGTCATCAGGACGATCCACGAGGGCCGTCGCCTCGAGCCGCGCGATCACCTCGCGGACGTCGAGCGCCGCCAGATCGTGTACGGCGAGCAGCTCTTGTGCCACTGCCGCCGATCCGGCGTCCGTCGATGGCGTGGAGGCCGATTGCGAGGGTGAGGTCTGCGAGGGCGTCGTCTGCACGCCGGCCGAGCATCCGGTCAGGGCGATACCGGTGGCAGCGAGGGCGGCGAGCGTGACGGACAGCCGACGCCGCTGGAGCGTGTGGACGACGGCGGGCATGGTGGGGAGGTTCATGGCGTGGTTCCTTCGTGCGGAGGAGGGCCGGTGCCGCACTGCGCGGCGCCGACACCGGCCCGGGGATGGGTCAGAGAGAGGAGAGGAGGTCCTTCATCTCCTGGATCTCCTCCGTCTGCGCGTCGATGATCGTCTGGGCGAGCTCGACCGCTTCCTGGTCGCTTCCTTCGTCGACCTGGGTCTGCGCCATCTCGACGGCCCCCTCATGGTGCGCGATCATCTGCTCGAGGAACAGTCGGGAGGCCTCGGCGCCGTCGGCCTCGCGGAGCGCCGCGAGGTCGTCGTCGCTCATCATCCCGTCCCCGTGATCCATCGCACCCGCGTCGCGATCGTCGGGGCCGACGCCCCACTCGTCGAGCCAGCCTTCGAGCTGTTCGATCTCCGGTCCCTGAGCGGTCTTGATCCGCTGGGCGAGAGCGGTGACGGCCGGGTCGACCCCGGGAGTCGCGAGCACGATGTCGCTCATCTCGATGGCCTGCTGGTGGTGGACGATCATCATCGAGGTGAACATGATGTCCGCCTCGTCGACGCCGGCGGGTGCCGACGACGAGCCGTGGTCCATCCCCGGCATCGAGCCGTCAGTGTCGCCGGTCGCGCAGCCGGACAGCAGCAGGACCGTGGACAGGGCGAGTGCGGTCGTGACCGCAGCACGGATCTTCTTCATGGTGTTCTCCAATACGCATAGTCGTCGCGCGCACGCCGATGACGGCGCGCGCAAGGTGAGTGGTGTGGAGCCGGGCACGAAGAGTGCGGGCTCGACTGCCGCTCAGGTGCGACTGATGCAGAGAACGTGAAGCGAGGGGGTGCGGGGGAGCAGGCGTGAGGTGAGAGCCCCGGCCGGAGAGGACCGGAAGACGGTGTTCGCCCAGGCGCGGAGCACACCGGGAGCGATGATCAGCGCGAGTGCGAGCAGCAGAGCGAGCACGCACATCATCGCCATGCCGGCGTGGTCGTCACTGCCGCAACCTGCACAAGACATGTCGCCGGCGTTCGTCGAGTTCCCGGAGGGGTGAGCCTGCGCCGCGCCGTGCGGAGCCGCCGCATGGTGAGCGGGCGTCGTGGCGGTGTCGCTCACCGGCATCGCGACTGCTGCCGGCGCCTCGGCGGATGGCGTCCCGTGCAGATTCAGGGTGTGCATCCCCAGGAGTCCGAGGATGATCGCGGCTACGAGGAGAACGGCGGACAGCACACCGCGGAAGACGCTCGATGAGCCTCTTCCTGACCACGTCGCCACCACCGGTGCCATGAGGCAAGTCTAGGCGGAGCGGTGGGAGTCGACGGGGTCCAGGGCGGATGCCTCCGAATGCTCAGTCGTCGTCGTCCGCTGCTGCGGCGATACGGTCGGCCTCGGCGCTGTCGACGAGTGCATCGTCGACGTCGGCATCGAGGACACGCTCGCCGTCGACATCTCGCGTCGGTACACCGGCGGCGTCATCGTCATCGGGGCGGATCGGAGGCACGGGAGGAATGATGGGGTTCGACATGGTCGCGTCCTTTCGTGGAGATGCCTTCACGGTAGGGCGCGCGTCGACGATGCTGCATCGGGTTGACGGTCGGGAAGGGGCGCGCTAGGCGCCTCAGCGCTCTGCATCGACCGAGCGGTCGGGGCGGGGTGATAGACCGACTGGCGCTCGACAGCGGCCGCAGCGAAATCGCCGTCGCCGTTGACGACCTGTCCGCGACGCAGCACGATCCGAGCGGCGCGCCCCTCGGCCCTTGAGAACGGCGCCACGCAGATCGGGGTCGGCGTCCCGGTACACGTCCCGTGAGACGAAGAAAGCCCCCGGAGAACCGGGGGCTTTTTCTGTGGACCTGAGGGGACTCGAACCCCTGACCCCCTGCATGCCATGCAGGTGCGCTACCAGCTGCGCCACAGGCCCAGACGCTGTTCCGAACCAGCCGGAGCAACTTGAAAAGAGTACTACACGAATCGACGGGAGCACCAATCGGTGGGGGCATCCCGGGCGCGTCACGACGGATGAGGGCGCGGATGAGAAGGCGCGGAGGAACAAGCACGCGGCGTCGCGTGTTGGATCCGGCGTGAGCATCCTCGACAGTCTGGTGATCGGCGCAGGACAGGCCGGTCTCTCGGCATCGTTCCACCTGTCCCGGCTGGGTATCTCGCACGTGGTCCTCGATGCGGACGAGCGCCCGGGTGGCGCATGGCAGCATCGGTGGGACGCGTTGACGATGCGAGACGTGCACGGCGTTGCAGAGCTGCCGGGAGACACGCCTCCTGCCCGCGACGGTGCTCGCGCCAATGAGGCTGTGCCGGCGTACTTCGCGTCGTACGAGCGGAGGCACGCACTTCCCGTGCTGCGCCCCGTCCATGTGGATCGGGTGGAGGACCGCGACGGTCTCCTGGCCGTGCGAGCCGCGGAGGGGGAGTGGACGACCCGCACCATCGTGAATGCGACCGGTACCTGGTCCCATCCGTTCCTCCCGCATTTCCCCGGCATGGAGACGTTCGTCGGAGAACAGCTGCACACCGTCGACTATCCGGGACCGGAGCACTTCATCGGCAAGCGGGTGCTGGTCGTGGGCGGTGGCGCCTCAGCCGTGCAGTTCCTCGGCGCGCTGGCCCCGATCACCGAGACGCTGTGGGTCACACGCCGTGAGCCGGTCTGGCGCGACGACGACTTCACCCCGGAGGCGGGAGCCGCAGCGGTCGCGCTCGTCGAGCAGCGCGTCGCCGCAGGGCTTCCTCCGCAGAGCGTGGTCAGCGTCACGGGACTCATGCTCCGCGCGCAGGAGCGGGAAGCGGAGCGTCTGGGCGCCTACGCGGACCGGCGTCCGCTGTTCGAGCGCATCGAACCCGACGGTGTGCGCTGGTCCGACGGCAGCTTCGAGCGGGTCGATGCGATCCTGTGGGCGACCGGCTTCCGACCCGCGATCGGTCATCTGGCACCATTGCATCTGCGCAGCGCTGCCGGAGGCATCCAGCTCGACCGGAACGGACGCGGAACGACCGCCGTCCGCGATCCTCGCGTGCAGCTGGTCGGCTACGGGCCGTCTGCGAGCACGATCGGCGCGAATCGGGCCGGTCGCTCCGCGGCGAAGGGCGTGCAGCGCGCGCTGAAGTCCGCAGAATCGCGCGTCACCAGCGGTTGAGCACCTCTTCAGCGAACCCCTCGATGCCGTCCACGCGCACCCGTTTCCCGGTGTCGTCGAGCACCCAGCCCGACCAGACGCCGAACAACTGGTCCGTGGAGCTGGCGATCACCACGGCATTGGTGCGAGAGCGCTTGTCGTAGAACGGTGTGAAGGTGAGATCGGCCTTCACTCCGTGCACGTGCCACGGGCGCATGAAGTGTCCGGGGTCGTAGTCCCACACGAGTTCCTCGCTGATCTTCGACAGTCGCCCGTCGACGAGCAGCGCATTCTCGGTCGCCCCGGAACCGTCGGTCCACTTCGCGCCGAGTTGCAGTCCGATCACGCGTCCGTCGACGACCCCGCTCGCGGCCGCCCAGTTCCACTGCACCCGGTACGGCCAGCGTCCGCGACCGTGATCGAGCACCGCCCAGCTTCCCGTGGGTACGTCGTGCGCGATGCCGTCCACCGTCACCGTGCCGCTGGCCGGACGGGCGACGTCTTTCACCGTGTACTGGAACCGGGGGATGTCGTCGCCCCGACGCCACGGCACGACGACCCCCAGCGCCTCATGCCCTGCGGGACGACCGGCGAGCAGGTCGAATGAGACGCGAGGTGCACTCCCGCGCAGGCGGGTGCCGTCGAAGCTCTCATCGACGTCCACCGTGATCCGACGGGTGCGCGCCCTCGCGGGCCCATCGCCGATCGACGCAGGCAGCGTCGCACTTCGGCTCCCGGGTGAGATCACCGTGGCGCCGATGTCATGCCCGGTCGCGCGATCGAGCACCCACACCTCGTGGAGCGACATGTAGTCGACGCACGACACCGTGAACGCGATGATGTGGGACGGTGTCATCACGTTCCAGTACTCCCACCGCTTATTGCGGCCCCAATGTCCGCGCCCGGGGATGCCGGAGGTGTCGTGGACAGGGGTGCGCGACCATCCCAGCGCATCCCGGTTCAGTTCCCCGTCCGGGGTGGTGAGAGACACAGGCGCGGTGATCTCGCGCTCGATCAGCGGTGTGGGCATCGTCGTCCTGCTGTCCGGAGGACACCTCGGGGTGGTGTCGTTGCCCCGAGTGTAGAGGAGGGTGTTCCGCACGAGGAACACCCTCCGGGCGGGGAGGGGATCGGACTCTGGATACGCTGAGAGCATGCTCCGCATCGTGTTCCTCGTCGTCTGGCTGCTGCTCTCCGCCTGGCTCGTCGTGTGGGTCGGCGAGGGCCTGTTCGGAGTCGATCAACGACACTCGATCCTTCCCTTCGCCGGAGCGGACACCCTGGGCGCCCCGATCCTCATCGGCGTCGCCTGGGGGCTGCTGCTGACCTTCGGCGGCATGCTGTCCGGCCTCGGGCGTCGCAAGACGGTGCGCGGAGAGACGCAGATCGGTGTCGGCACGATCGTCGAGGTCAGCCGGACCGGTCTGACCGTCAACGATGTGCCGCAGTACGACCTGTTCATCCGCGTGACCCCGAACAGCGGGGAAGAGTTCGTCGCCCAGATGCGGATGCTGGTCGACGCCTCTGACATGTCCGCCCTGCAGGTCGGACTTCCCGTGCCGGTGCGATACAGCCTCATCGACCAGGACACCGTGGTGCTCGCAGACCTCACCGATCCCGCGGTGCGTGGCGCCATGCTCCAGTGGAGGATCGAACGGGGGCTGATCGACCCGTCACAGGTGCGCGCCCGCACGAGCGGGACCGCGGTGACGGCCTCCGTGCTCGAGGTCCGTCCGACGGGGCGACGTCGCGAAGGGCAGAGCGAGCTCGCGCTCCGTGTGCTGATGGCACCGGAAGGCGTGGCGACCTGGGAGGCGGACACCACCGTGTTCGTGTATCCGCAGGCCATCCCGCATCTGCAGGTCGGCGCTCCGGTCTGGGCGTACTACCGGCGGGAGGACCCGCATACGGTCGCGGTGACGATCGAGAAGGAGGCGGGACGATGAACCCGATGGACACCCTCATCTGGCTCGTGAACTTCCCGGCGTCGCACGGATACGCGATGGTGTTCATCGCCGGTTTCTCCATCCTCGGCCTGTTCGCGCTCTCCGCCAGCGGAACCGCGCCGGGTGGTGAGTTGCGGGCGATCCGCCGGAGGGAAGGGCTGCTGCGCCCCGATCAGCGTCCGCGCGGGCGGGCCGGGGCTGCGATCGTACGCATCGGGGCGCGGATCCTGGCTTTCCTCATGCTCGCCTGCCTGGTGATCGGCATCCTCAGCCTCATCGGAGTTCCGGTGACCCGCGCGTACATCTACGACAACGGACGGCCGACGGCGGCGACCCTCGACGGCGACTGGGTGACGTTCACGACAGCCGAGGGCGTCGAGTACACGCTGGAGAGCAATTTCTTCACCCCGGCCGTGTACCCGGACCGCGACGCCTACATCCCCGGTGGCCAGCTGATCGTGGTGCGTTACCTCCCCGACCATCCGCAGGCATTCGTCATCGACAGCGACCAGACCCCGCGCTGAGGTCGGAGAGGGCGCGTAGGGTGAAGGTATGTCGCGAATCATCGTCTTCGGCGGCCACGGCCGCATCGCCCTGCTGCTCGCGCCGCTCCTCGCCGCACGGGGAGACGAGGTCACGGGGGTGATCCGGAACCCGGAGCATTCCTCCGAGGTCGAAGCCGGTGGGGCGAGAGCCCTGGTCGCCGACGTCGAGAGCATGGACGTCGACGCGCTCGCCGAGATCATCCGCGGGCACGATGCCGTCGTCTGGTCGGCCGGCGCGGGTGGGGGGTCACCCGAGCGCACCTATGCCGTCGACCGTGACGCTGCGCAGCGTTCCATGGACGCGGCGGAGCGCGTAGGTGTCCGGCGGTACGTGATGGTGTCGTGGATCGGCTCCACCGCCGACCACGGTGTCCCGCGGGACGACTCGTTCTTCCCCTACGCCGATGCCAAGTGGGCTGCCGACGAGCACCTGCGCGGTACCGGCCTCGAAGGCACGATCCTCGCTCCGGGGACACTCACCTTCGACGATCCGACCGGACGCATCCAGATCGATCCCGAGGGGCGGGGAGCCGTTTCCCGTGCCGACGTCGCAGCTGTGATCGCAGCCTCCCTGCAGGAACCGTGCACGGTCGGCCGGACGATCCGCTTCGGCAACGGCGACGCCGACTCGGCAGCCCCCATCGCCGATGCGCTGTCCTGCTGACGCCTCTGCATCACCGCGACGAGCATGACGTCTCGGGTCCGCAGGTACGGGGTGGGTGCCCTGGCGCTCGCCGCGATGGCGGGGCTGTGCGCAGCGACGCCGGCCACAGCCTCCTCCACCTTCACGGACACGCCAATACGCGCGGCGGCGGCCGAGACATCGTCTGGCGTCTCCTCCGAGGAGTTCGTGGAACGCGCTGAAGAGCGGGTGGCGGAGATGTCGGTCGCGGAGCAGGCATCGACGGTGGTCATGGGACACGTCGCGGGAACCGATCCGGCGGCCCTGCATGCCTACATGGCATCGGGGCTGGGCGGATTCATCCTCATGGGCGCCAACATCCCCGCGACGGAAGCGGAGCTGCAGGCTCTCACGGCCGCGCTCACCGTCGATCCCGCCCTTCCGCCGCTCATCGCCGTGGACCAGGAAGGCGGCTTCGTGTCTCGACTGCACGGCGACGGCTTCCCCGCTTCGCCCTCGCTGAAGGGGCTCCCGGTCGCGGAGACGTCGGCGGCGTTCTCCGCACGGGGCGCCCTGGTGGCACGCGCCGGGATCACGGTGAACTTCGGCACGGTGGCGGACTACACGTCCGATCCCGCTTCGTTCATCCACGGCC
>NZ_QOAY01000245.1:19802-20180 GCF_003314775.1 Microbacterium sp. H6
GCACTCGGAATCGACTCCGCGTGCGCCGCCGAGCGCGTCGCGGCGGCGACCACCGCACAGGAGCAGTTCGTCGCCTCGACGCTGAAGCACTTCCCCGGCCACGGCGCCGCGCCCGGCGACTCGCACCGGGCGATCCCGAGTTCCACGATGGGTCGGGAGGAATGGCGTGCCACGGAAGCCGTGCCTTTCGAGGCGGGCATCGACGCCGGGGCCTCCCTGCTCATGTACGGTCACCTCGCCTACACCGAGATCGACCCGCTTCCCGCGTCGCTCTCGCCGGTCTGGCACGACATCGCCAGAGAAGAGCTCGGCTTCACGGGGGTGGCGGTGACAGATGACCTGGGGATGCTGCTGTCGTCGGGAGACCCCGCCTATGCC
>NZ_QOAY01000245.1:20256-28715 GCF_003314775.1 Microbacterium sp. H6
CGACCTGGTGCTGATGATCGCAGGTTCCGACGCGCAGACTGCCGGGGCGATGGCGGCAGGCATCGGGGCGGCGGTCGATGCGGGCGCGCTTCCGGCCGAGAGGCTCGAAGAAGCAGCGACGCGGGTGGTGGCGCTGCGCATGCAGATGGCTGCCGCGACGGCTCGATGGGCGACCTGCGACGACTGCGAGCCCGTCGGCTGACGCTCAGGCCGCCTCGCGGGCTCCCTCGCCGAGCCAGGCATCCAGCAGGGCCGACCGGAGTGCCGCACCACGGTCTGCGAATCCTCGCTGCCGGCGGACGTACTCGGCCTTGCCCTCCGGTGTCTCGATGGGCACGGGCACGATGCCCCAGGGCGAGAGGTCGTAGGGCGCGGCCTCCATGTCGAGGAGGCGGATGTCTCGGGCCAGCTCGAACGAATCGAGGAGCAGCTCACCCGGGATGAGGGGTCCCAGCTTGGTGGCCCACTTGTACAGATCCATGCCGGCGTGCAGGCAGCCCGGTTGCTCGAACAGCGGCTGCTCGTCCCTGCTCAACGAGGTGCGGTTGCGGGGCACGGCCTCGGGAGTGAAGAAGCGGAAGGCGTCGAAGTGGGTGCAGCGAAGGTCGTGGTTCTCGACCACAGCGTCGGTTCCATCCCGCCCGAGGCGCAACGGAACCGAGTGACGGGTCTCGTCCGCGCGGTACACCATGGCCCACTCGTGCAGTCCGAAGCATCCGAACTGTCCGGGACGCGACGCCGTGCGGCGGAGCATCCTCTCGATGAGCGATGCCAGCTCTGCCTTCTCCGTGCCGAAAGCCGCCGCATCGGGAACTGCGCTGTCCGCGCTGCTGCCTGTCGTGTACCACCGCCACTCGAGTCGCTCGACGGCCTCCGCGAGCTCGACACCGGCACCGGGGTGCCAGCGACGCAGCTGAGCCGGCTTGTACGAGTAGTAGGTGAAGAGGAAGTCCCACACCGGGTGCTTCTCGGCCCTGGTCGCCCTGTCACGGTGCGCGGCGGTGAGCTCGTCGGCACGTTCACGGTGCTTCTCTTCGCGGAGGAGCCACTGCTGGCGGGCGATGGGCATGTCAGTGCAGGATGCCGGCTTCGCCCAGCAGGTCGCGAAGGCCCGCGCCGTCCTCGGCACTAACCCAGGGGGCGGTGTCCTCGGAGTGCGGCTCGTGTCCGGCGCGCCCACCGGCGAGCACGGCCTCGGCAGGAAGCAGGCGACGGATGGCGACACCGGCGACGGAATCGGGGTACTCGTCCATGAACTGACTGTAGATGGCCTCGTCGTGCTGCCCGTCGTCGCCGATCAGGAGCCACTTCACGTGCGGGAACTCGGTCGCCAGTCTCCGCAGGTTGGTCAGCTTGTGTTCGCGGCCGCTGCGGAACCAGCGTTCATGCGTCGGTCCCCAGTCGGTCAGGAGCATGGAGCCGGCGGGGAAGAGATGGCGACCGAGGAAGCGCCACAGCGTGGGGGCGACGTTCCAGGCGCCGGTGGAGAGATACACCATGGGGGCGCCGGGGTGCTGTCGCAGCAACTGGTCGAGGAGCACGGCCATCCCGGGTACGGGGAGTCGGGCGTGCTCGTCGAGTACGAAGGAGTTCCAGAACGCGATGAACGGACGAGGCAGCGCCGTCACCATCACGGTGTCGTCGACATCGGAGACCACACCGAACGTGGTCTCCTCGGCGACGATGAACGCTCTCGCCTCCACGGGGGCTTGCCCCTCGACGGAGAAGGTGAAGGTCTGCCAGCCGGGTTCGAGGTCGACGCGGATCATGGCATCCACCACGCCACCGCGGTCGGCCGCCACCTGATGGGTGGTGTCACCGAAATGCACGCTGACGGATGCGAAGCCCACGGGGATGCCGACGAAGCTGCGCCACCCGCGTACACTCGCCGGCTCGCCGTGACGTGTGCGGCGCTGCGGGGGCACGATCAGCACACGTCCGACCACGCGCACCCACCCGGGGCCGCCGTAGCCGGGGAAGGGCAGGATCGTCGCGACACGACCACGACGGCGCGCACGACCTTCACGCCAGACGTGGAGGCGGTGTTCGAGTCGGGCGAACCAGTGGATCCGGGGGGCTGGGGGAGCCGATGCCATTGACTCAGTCTTTCACGTCGGCGTCGGCCTCCGCTTCGGGCCCCTCCAGGTGACGGGCCTCGAGGCGCTGCAGCAGCTTCTTTCCGAGGAACGCCAGGAGCAGGAACAGTGCGATGACGCCGACGAAGATGTAGCCCGCGAAGTGCACGCGATCGACGAGCTCGCGGAAGCTGCCGGCCGCGAGCGATGTGACGCTCACGTATGCGGTTGCCCAGAGCGCGCAGGCGGGAGCCGTCCACGCCAGGAACCTGCGGTACGGGTACTCGCTCATGCCGACGGTCAGGGGGACGAGCGAGTGCAGCACGGGGAGGAACCGGGAGAGGAAGATCGCGATGCCCCCTCGGCGCTCGAGGTAGTTCTCGGCGCGCACCCAGTTGTGCTCGCCGATCTTGCGCCCCAACCAGGACACGCGGATTCGTGGTCCGAGCCAGCGGCCCAGCCAGAAGCCGATGCTCTCGCCGATGAGGGCGCCGATCACGACGGCGACGCCCATCGCGATGCCCTCCAGGGGAGTGGCGACACCCATCGAGGCGATGATCACGATCGTGTCACCGGGGACGATGAGACCGATCAGGATGCTCGTCTCCAGCATCACGGCGAGCCCGGCGATGAGCGTGCGTGCGACCGGGTCGATCGACTGCACGGTGTCGAGGAGCCAGATCAGGAGGTCGTCCACCCCACGAGAATACGGGAGCCGCCCGGTCCTAGGCTGGCAAGGTGCCTGTACTGCTGAGCGCCAGACCCCTTCCCGAGTGGACGGAGCCGTCGTCGGTGTTCCCGATGCTCGAAACGGGGAACGCCGATGTCTTCTGGCTCGACGCCGGCGCGGATGCGACGACGGGATGGAGCTTCATCGGCACAGGGGAGCGTTCGACGCTTCCGCGCGACGTCCGCCTCGACGTCGCAGCCCCGACGCCGGGGCAGCCGCCGTTCACCGGGGGCTGGGTGGGCTGGCTCGACTACGAGAGCGGCGCCGCGGCTGCGGGGGCACCCGTGTCCCCTACGGGCGACGAGACAGATGGGGCATGGCTGAGCGCCGAGCGACTCATCGCCTTCGACCATTCGCACCGACGGGTCTGGGCGCTCAGCGCTGAGAGCGAACTGGAGAGCTGGGAAGCGGCGGTCACCGCGTACACGAGGGAGAGCCAGAACCGGCATCGGTTCCGCACGGCGACCGGGCCCCTGACGCGCGTCGCCGAAGCACGGCACGACCCGCGCGAGTACATCGCACTCATCGAACGCTGCCGAGAGCTCATCCGCGAGGGCATCGCCTACCAGCTGTGCTTGACCACCCGCTTCACTGTGTCCGGCACGCATGATGCCGTCGAGGTCTACGACCGCCTCCGCACCTCGACCCCCGCGCACCACGGGGGCTTCGTGCGGATCGGCGGACGCACCCTCTTGAGTGCGAGCCCGGAGCAGTTCCTCCACGCAGCGGGCGGCATCATCCGCACCAGACCCATCAAGGGCACCAGACCCCGAGGCGCCGAGCCCGTCGCAGACGCCGCGCTCGCCGCAGAACTGGCCACAGATCCCAAGGAACGTGCCGAGAACGTGATGATCGTCGACCTGATGCGCAATGACCTCTCACAGGTGTGCGCGGCGGGGAGCATCCGTGTCGAGGGACTCTGGGTGGTGGAGAGCTATCCCGCCGTGCATCAGCTGGTGAGCACGGTCAGCGGCGTCGCGGTCGAGGGGACGACAGTCGGGGATCTGCTCGGTGCGGCCTTCCCCGCGGGGAGCATGACCGGAGCCCCGAAGCTCTCCGCGATGACTAGCCTCCACGAGCTGGAGGGCGGGCCACGCGGCGTGTACGCCGGGTGCTTCGGATACGTCGGCGTCGACGGCGCCCTCGACCTGGCGATGGTGATCCGCAGCATCCTGATCGATGAGGAGCAGGCCGTCGTCGGTGCCGGCGGAGGAATCACCTGGGGGTCCGTCGCCACATCCGAGGTGGCCGAGGTCGCGACCAAGGCTCGGGCGCCGCTCGCCGCACTCGGCGCCGGAATGCCTGCCCTCTGGCGTTCCGATATCCTGAACTGATCCCGCTTTTTCCACCAGATTGGTCGTGCGTTCGTTGTCTGAGAACCTGTCCACCGCTCCTGCCGACGACGAGACCCCGTCGGCGCACGCCATCCAGAACAAGTGGCAGAAGTACTGGGCGGACAACGGCACGTTCCTCACGGGTGGCGATGACGACACCCGGCCGCGTCGGTACGTGCTCGCGATGTTCCCGTATCCCTCCGGTGACCTGCACATGGGACACGCGGAGAACTACCTCTACTCCGACATCGTGGCTCGGTTCTGGCGTCACCGCGGACACAACGTGCTGAACCCGATCGGCTGGGACTCCTTCGGTCTGCCGGCGGAGAACGCGGCGATCCGTCAGGGTGCCGATCCGCGTGAGTGGACCTACCAGAACATCGCGCAGCAGAAGGTCGGATTCGAGCAGTACGGCGTCTCGTTCGACTGGAGCCGCGTACTGCACACGTCCGACCCCGAGTACTACCGCTGGAACCAGTGGCTGTTCCTGAAGCTGTACGAGCGCGGCCTGGCGTATCGCAAGAAGAGCCCCGTCAACTGGTGCCCGAACGATCAGACGGTGCTCGCGAACGAGCAGGTCGTCGACGGGCGCTGCGAGCGCTGCGGCTACGAGGTCGTCAAGAAGAAGCTGACGCAGTGGTACTTCCGGATCACGGATTACGCGGATCGACTGCTGGACGACCTGAACCAGCTCGAGGGCTTCTGGCCGCACAAGGTGCTGCAGATGCAGCGCAACTGGATCGGCCGCTCGGTGGGAGCCGATGTCGACTTCCTCATCGAGGGGCGCGAGGAGCCGGTCACGGTGTTCTCGACGCGACCCGACACCCTGCACGGGGCCACGTTCTTCGTGGTCGCTCCGGATTCCGACCTGGCGGCGGAGCTCGCGGCCGGAGCGCCTGACGAGGTGCGTGAGCGTTTCCAGACGTATCTGGAGCAGGTGCAGAAGGAGACCGACATCGATCGGCAGTCCACGGACCGTCCGAAGACGGGTGTCTTCCTGGAGCGCTACGCGATCAACCCCGTCAACGGCGAGAAGTTGCCGGTGTGGGCGGCGGACTACGTGCTGGCCGACTACGGCCATGGCGCGGTCATGGCCGTGCCGGCGCACGACCAGCGCGACCTCGATTTCGCCCGAGCCTTCGACCTGCCGGTCAAAGTGGTCGTCGACACCACGGCTCCTGTCACGGGTGCGATGCCCGTGATCGAGGTCGATGACGAGGGCGTGCCGATCGACACCGGTGCGGCGCTCGAGGAGCAGAGTCCGGCCACCACCGGCATCGCGCTCACGGGTGAGGGTCGGATGATCAACTCCGGTGCGCTGAACGGGCTCTCCAAGCGCAATGCGATCGCGCGTGCGATCGAGCAGCTGGAGGCTTCCGGTACCGGTCGTGCCGCGAAGAACTACCGTCTGCGTGATTGGCTCATCTCCCGTCAGCGTTTCTGGGGTACCCCGATCCCGATGCTGCACGGCGAGGACGGCACGATCATCCCGGTTCCCGAGGACAAGCTCCCCGTGAAGCTGCCGAGTGTCGAAGGGCTGGACCTGAAGCCCAAGGGCACCTCGCCGCTGGGTGGTGCGGAGAACTGGGTGCGCACGACCGATCCCGAGACCGGCGACCCCGTGCTGCGCGACCCCGACACGATGGACACGTTCGTCGACAGCTCGTGGTACTTCCTGCGTTTCCTGTCGCCGAACAGCGAGACCGTCGCGTTCGACCCTGCTCAGGCGGCTCGTTGGGCGCCGGTCGACTCGTACATCGGCGGCGTGGAGCACGCGATCCTGCACCTGCTGTACGCGCGCTTCATCACGAAGGTCCTGTTCGACATGGGCCTGATCGACTTCACCGAGCCGTTCTCGAATCTCATCAACCAGGGCATGGTCCTGCTCGACGGACAGAAGATGTCCAAGAGCAAGGGCAACCTGGTGCTGTTCCAGGAAGAGCTCGACGCGCACGGTGCCGACGCGCTGCGTGTCGGCCTCGCTTTCGCCGGTCCTGTGGAGGACGACAAGGACTGGGCGGACGTCTCGACGACCGGTGCCCAGAAGTTCCTGGCGCGTGCCATGCGCATCGCGGGGGAGGTGTCGAGCCCGGTCGATGTGGTCTTCGACGGTGGTGACGCCGCTCTCCGCCGCGCGACGCACAAGCTCCTCTCCGAGGCGCCGGCGCTCGTCGAGCAGACGAAGTTCAACGTGCTGGTCGCGCGCCTGATGGAGCTGGTGAACGTCACGCGCAAGACGATCGACAGCGCCGCTGGTGCCGGCGACCCCGCCGTGCGCGAGGCCGCGGAGACGATCGCCGTGATGCTCGACCTCATCGCCCCGCACACCGCGGAGGAGATGTGGGAGATCCTCGGCCATGAGCCTTCCGTCGGGCTGGTGACCTGGCGCTCCGCCGATCCCGCACTGCTGATCGAGGACACCATCACCGCCGTCGTGCAGGTGGGCGGCAAGGTGCGTGCGCAGCTCGAGGTGTCCGCTCGGATCGGCGAGTCGGAGCTCGAGGCCCTGGCCCGGGCCGATGAGCGTGTGATCCGATCGATCGGTGACCGCGAGATCGTCAAGGTCGTCGTACGCGCACCGAAGATCGTGAGCTTCGTCGTCAAGGGCTGATCGTCTCTTCTCCACTGAGGAGGATCCACTCGGGTTGTCCACTGTGGGCGTCTACTGCGCACCACCGGGGGATCGTTGTCTCCTAGCGTGGCCGGATGGCTTCTCCCCAGGCACCTCTTCCGCACCGGCGCCGTCTGCGCCTGAGCGTGGGAGCGGCGGTGGTGCTGGCACTCGTCGTGCTGTCGGCTGCCGTCGGGGTCGGCATTCTGCGTGGTCAGTCTGCGCCTGTCGAAACCGTGTCACTCACGGACACCGGCACGGACACCGGCGCCGGAGCAGGTGCGAGCCCGGGGCCCTCGTCGACCGGTGAGCTGTACGTGCACGTGCTCGGCTCTGTCGAGAGGCCGGGGCTCTACGTGCTCGATCTCGACGCGCGAGTCGTCGATGCGGTGGCCGCTGCCGGCGGAACGACCACCGATGCGGACCTGAGCGCCGTAAACCTCGCACGGGTGGTCGAAGACGGGGAGCAGATCGTCGTGCCGGCGACAGGCGCGATGACGGATGCACCCGGCGGGGCGGCAGCGCCACCGGGCGACGCGCGGATAGATCTCAACACGGCGGATCAGACAGCACTCGAGACGCTTCCGCGTATCGGACCCGCGCTGGCGGAGCGGATCGTCGCCTGGAGAGAGGAGAACGGTCGCTTCGCCTCCATCGACGACCTTCTGGCCGTGCCCGGCATCGGCGAGAAGCTCCTCGAGGGACTGCGCGACGGGGTCAGGGTGTGAGAGCGCGCGATCTGCGCTTACTCCCTGTGGCGGCAGCCGTATGGGGTGCCGCGCTGCTGTGCGTGCTGTTGCCTGAACTCGCGTGGGTGTGTGCCGGCACGTGTACGGCAGCCGCGGCAGGTGTGCTGGTGTTCAGCCGCTCCGGGCTGCGAGCCAAGAACACTCAGCGCGCCGAGGCCGGTGTCACGATCGTCGTGCTGTCGGCGATGGCAGGTGCGGCCGTGTCCGTCGGGTTCGCTCTTCCCGCGCGGGATGAGGCCCGCGCATGGGGCGGGCGCGTCATCGAGTCGTCGGCCGAGGTCACCTCCTCGGCATCGCTCGGACGGGACGGGCGGCTGTGGTTCGAGGCGGCGGCTACGACACTCGGGCCGCCTGGCCGGGCAGCCCCTTCCACGGTCCCGGTCCGCGTCGGAGTGGACCCCGCCGACGGGTTCGATCTCGGTGCGCGGATACGGGTGGTGGGCGAGTCATCGATCACGGAGGCCGGGGAGCGCTCGGCTCTCGTGATCTTCGCGAGCGAGGCCGAGATCGTCGACCCCGCATCCGGTGTGTTCGCCGCGGCAGCCGCGATCAAGAGCACGTTCGTCGAGAGGGCGCTACGCCTGCCGGAGCCCGGAGCAGGCCTCCTGCCCGGCCTTGCGGTGGGCGACACCCGCGCGGTGACGACGGCCTTGAACGACGACATGCGCGCGAGTGGGCTCAGCCACCTCACCGCGGTCAGCGGTGCGAACTGCGCGATCGTCGTCGGCGCGATCTTCTGGCTCACGGCCCTCTGCGGGGGCGGCCGTTGGCTGCGCGCCCTGCTGTCGCTTGCGGGCCTGGCGGGTTTCGTCGTGCTGGTGACTCCGGAGCCGAGCGTCGTCCGGGCTGGGGTGATGGCAGCGGCGGGGATGCTGACCATCCTGTGCGGGAGGCCGAGCGCCGGGGCGGGAGTGCTCTCTCTGTGCGCGACGGGGATACTCGTCGCGGATCCGTGGCTGG